>JAGRGI010000133.1 GCA_020445565.1 Chromatiales bacterium | reverse complement strand
CGCCCTGGCCACCACAGTTGATCTGACAGCAGGAGGTGGTGATGTGCACTCGGTTCGGCATGTTGGCTTCTTTGAACTCGTCAATGAGCTCATCCATCATGGCCTTGACAACACCGGAGGCGTCGGTACCGGGAATGTCGCAGTGCAACCAACCCTGGGTGTGGGAGATCATGGTGACGGAGTTCTGGGTGCCACCGACGATGAAACCGGCGTCTTCCACAGCCTTGATCAAGGGATCGACCTTGGCAGGATCTGCAACCAGATATTCCAGATTGGAACGCAAAGTAAAGTGGATATGGCCGTCGGCATATTGATCGCCGATGTCACACAGCTTGCGCAGAGTGAACACGTCCAGAATACGTTGTGTACCGACCTTCACCGTCCACAGCTCGTCACCGCTATGGGCGACGTGACGCAGGACGCCGACACGGGGATGCTCGTGATACTTCCACATGCCGAAGTTCTTCCGGGAAACCGGGTGCATATACTGGAATCCGGAAGGGCAGCCGGACTCGATGGGCTCACGCATTTCCTGCTTGGCCATCGTAACCTCCGATAGTTCAATGAGTTATCAGATTTCGGGGCGTGCCGGACTTGCGCCCGAACACGCCCCGTAATCGCATAAAGCGAGGGAGCGTCAGTGGGACGATCAGCTGGCCTCAGCCTGACGTTCGAACCACTTCTCAGCCTCTTCGTCCCATCCATCCATGCGGACGTAGGAGCATTGGCGAGGCTCGGCGACCATATTGGGATCCACCTCGACGCCAACGCCTTCGAGGAAGTTCACCAGACCGATACGCTCGATCATCTCACCGGTGCGCTCGTGCTCAAGGGCGTTCTCGGCGAAGAAATCGATGATCTCCTCGGCCAGCTCCACGATGCGCTCTTCGCCCTCTTCATCGTCCACCTTCATAAAGGGAACGACCACGGTGCCCATGAGGTCACCGATCTTGAGAGTGCGCTTGCCGCCGATCAGAATGGTGACACCCTTGTCGTCGCCGGGATGCAGGGCCTTGGGAACGACGTTCAAGCAATGCATGCAACGCACGCAGTTCTTGTTGTCGACGCTGATGGAGTCGTCGTCATTCAGGGACAGGGAGTTGGTCGGGCAGCGGGTAACGATGTTATCGATCACGTGCTGACGACCCTTCCTGGCAACATAGGCCTTGAACTCATCCTGATCGACCTTCATGTCGTCACGCCAAGTACCGATGACGGCAAAGTCAGCGCGCTCGATGGCGTTCTGGCAGTCATTCGGGCAACCGGAGACCTTGAATTTGAACTTGTAAGGCAGAGCCGGGCGATGCACGTCATCGGTGAAGTTATTCACCAGCAGGCGATGCAGCTTATGCTCGTTAGCGCAAGACATCTCGCAACGGGCACCGCCAACACAGGACATGGCGGTACGCACGCAAGGACCGGCACCACCGAGATCCCAACCGTAGTCGTTGATCTCGTCGAAGAAGTGCTGGGTGTTGTCGGTGGTGGCACCGATGAACATGATGTTACCGGTCTGACCGTGGAAGGTCACCAGACCGGAACCCCACTTCTCCCAACTGTCAGCCAGCTTGCGGAGCATATCGGTGCTGTAGTGGTTGCCAGCGGGCGGCTGCACACGCAGGGTGTGAAATTCCCTGGATTCAGGGAAAGCCTTACCAACCTCGGAGAAGCGCGGGATGATGCCACCGCCGTAACCGTAGACGGAAACGGTACCACCTTTCCAGTAGCCGCGACGGGTTTCGTAGGAGTGCTCCAACTGACCGAGCAGGTCATTGGTCACCAGGTTGATCCGGCTGTCCGGATGTTGATCGCGCAGGCGCTTGATGCCCGAAATGAAGCTCGGCCAGGGACCTTGTTCGAGTTGGTCCAGCATGGGAGTTTCATGCTTTTGCATAGCAACTCTCTCCTTACGTGAGGTTGTCCGGTCAGCGGGCGGTGAGTGTTTGGCTTGCCCCGCCAGCCTGGAGTGACGCAGATTGAAGACTGCTCAGAGGACCCCGCCAGATGTGGCTAAGATCACAGAATCATTGCAGTCTAATATACTTGTTTGCCACCGAATACTATCCCATCGGGGGGCTCTCATCCCCTGATCTATCCCATAATGGATAGCACCTTGGCACACCTCGGCGCGCCGATCCGACGGCCAGGGAGTGGCGGAAGTCTAGCGCCTGAAGCAGCAAATGGAATACTCCTTGGGAGATAGATTTCCTGGATTATCGTGAGGTTGAATGCAGAGCAGATCCTGACCCAGGCTGCATTAGTGTATGGTAAAATGCTCGTTTGCATCACAGAATCAGGCCATCCCTCATGGCGAAGACATCGAGATACACGCCTCTCTCACCCTGGCTTTTCGCCGACAGTGACAAACGACGTTACAGCAACTGGAAGACGGAAAAGCTTCGGGCTTACCCCGAAGACCCATCAGCCTTATTCGTGGATCTGCCCACCGACTCACCATCGAACAGGCACGCCATTGACCGCATGCGCTCGTGCATCGCCAAGACCAATATGGCGTTCTATCGACGACCGGACCTATCCGAGAACAAGATCGATCTGCTCCGGATCACCGCAGCCCTGGGCCTGAACCGCCTGGATCACAACATTTGCGCCGACGACGACGCGGTGACTTCCCTGGAGGTGAAGATGGATGGTCGGCACCAGGGGTACATCCCCTACAGCAACCGCCCCCTGAGCTGGCACACCGACGGCTACTACAACGACGCAGATCATCAGGTTCGCGCATGGGCATTGCATTGCGTTCGACCCGCCACAGAGGGCGGCGAAAACGCGCTTTTGGACCCGGAAATCGCCTATATCCTACTGCGCGACCGAGACCCGGCCCTCGTTGCCGCCTTGATGCATCCGCAAGCCATGACCATCCCCGCCAACGACAGCGAAGGAACGGAAATCAGAGGCGCGGTTACCGGCCCGGTATTCTCCGTTGATTCGAGCTCTGGCAGCCTCCATCTACGCTATTCGGCCCGCAAGCGAAATATCGAGTGGCGCAACGATCCGGCCACTCTCGAAGCGGCCGCCGCCCTGGAAGAGATACTTACCGGCGACACACCTTATATATGGCGCCACAAGCTGGCCGCGGGCGAAGGGGTGATCAGTAACAACGCCCTGCACAATCGCACCGGGTTCAGCGATAACAAACCGGCCGGGCGCCTTATTTACCGTGCCCGCTTTTACGATCGCGTCCAGGGCACCGAATTCAATACGGTCTATGGTCGCGTTTGACGGAGGTTTTTACCATGCTGATGCTCAGCGACGTTCTCATCCAAAACCCGGACCTGGAATCATTCAATGAGCTGATTCCGCTGATCCAGGAGCGCGCCAAGGCCGGCGAGATGTATTTCAAGATTGACGTAAAACCGTCCTATTTCGATACCCCGGAAGACTGGGAGGACCGACTGGAAGCGGCCTTCAGCGGCCTGATCCGCTGAATATGTCCCGCTTGTCGGGGATTGAAAAATTCGGCCGAAAGCCTTATTTAGCTGGGTTACGGTTGCGGAAGCGGCTTGGCAAGAGCAAAAAACACGATGACTATCAAACGTTTTGATCCAGACGCGGGCCTCGCGGAGTTTGTTTCCGCAACGGGCGGCCTTGCTTCGGAAACGCCCAAGACACCGGCGACGCTGGGCGCCTCGGCCGTGGAGGCGCGACTGTTGGAACTGCAAGACGTGCTGAAGAATCTGCCAGAGACGACCGATCACGAAACCCGCGGTGCTCTGCACGTGCAGATGGGCGACCTTCTGGTGGAGCTGGAGCGCGGAGCCGAAGCATGGAAGCTGTGCCGTCCCGCCTTCGACCAGTTCATTGCAGCGAGGGACTGGGAGGGCGCGGCCCACATCTGCGACATCCTCTACCAATCGGACCAGCCGGGCTCGCTGAGCGCCCTAGGCCAAGGTATCTGGCTGGCGGTAACTTTTCCCATGGACCCGGAACTGACGGTCAATCTGCTACATCACGTGGTTGAGGACACCCCCGACGATTCCGACGGCGCCGCAGTAGCTGCGGCCACGGCCGTATTCCTTACCGATGTTCGCGCAGGGGGTGAAGCGCGGGATAATCTGCTGTTCTTCGCCAACCAGATCCTCGGCACCGTCGCCCGTCGGCACGACAACATTGAAACAGAAGAACAGTTTCAATTCTGGTATGAGCGGCTGGAACTGGACAACCCGGACCAGTTCCTTCCCCGCTTGCGCAACGTCGTGGACGTTCTGGTTCAAGACGATTGGTGGCTTGACCGCGAACAAATCCATGCCCAACTTCCGGTGAACTAAGCATGTTCTGGCAAGAACCCGAAGATGAAGCCGTCTTCCGCGTACCCGAGAACATCGTCGACCTCAATTACCGCCTCGACGGAAAGCGTCTGCCGCTGGACCATGCCCAGGCCCTCTCCGATGCCCTGCATCGGGCTCTGCCCTGGCTGGACGAGGAGCCGTTGGCGGGCATTCACAGCATACACGTGGCTGAATCGGGCAACGGCTGGTACCGTCCCACAGACACAGAAAACGAGGTGTTGCACCTGTCCCGGCGTACACGCTTGAGCCTGCGCCTGCCGCGGGAACGCATCGAACAGGCGGGGCAACTCTCCGGGGCAACATTGGACATTGATGGCTTTACCCTGGGTATTGGCGAGGCGCAGATCAAACCGCTTTCGGATTTGGGTACACTGTTCGCGCGCTATGTCGTGGCCCCGGGTGCCGCGGATGAAAATGAGTTTCTCGCCAACTGCGCCGCAGCATTGAAGGCCATGGAAATTCCCGTTCGTCGGCTGATGGCCGGCCGCATGTCCACCATCCGAACCAACGATGAGCCTCTGACCGCCCGCACCCTAATGATCGCCGATCTGCCACCGCCCGCCACGGTAAAGTTGCAGCAATTGGGTCTGGGGCCGGGACGCAAGCTGGGCTGTGGGCTGTTCATACCCCACAAGGGTATTGAAGCGGTATCGAAAACCAAGGATCAGCAGTAAAGACTTCTCCACCCTGCCCTTGTGGCAGTGGCGAACAACCGCTTCTTGACAGGGGCGGTTTCAATCTCCTACCTCGTAACGCCAACCAAGATTGATGAGGCAAGACTATGGCAATCGAGTTCGACGGAAAAACCATCGAAACCACTGAAACTGGCTTTCTGACCAACATCGACGATTGGAACGAGGGCATCGCGGAAATCATCGCCAAGGAAGAGGGAATCGAGCTCACCCAGGAACACTGGGACGTGATCCACTATCTGCGCGACGAGTTCATCGAAAACCGGGGCCACCAGCCCAACAACCGCGAGATGCTCAAGACCATGGGGGATCGCTGGGGCAAGAAAGTCAGCTCCAAAGATATGTACAACCTGTTCCCTGGCAACCCCAGCAAGCAGGCTGGACGTATCGGCGGTCTCCCCGAAAGCATGCGCAAGGGCGGATACTGAATGTCAGCTCCCACCCTTCCATTGCGACAGGGTTGACTCATTGATCAGTGATCGCACCAACTGTATGCGAACCCCTGCCAGGATTTGATTGCCGGCAGGGGTTGCTTGCAAGCCGCCAAGGCGACTACGCGATATTCATGGGCCCCATAGCGTCGAGTTTTCGTGCGCTTGTCGGAGCGACAGCCGGTACGCAGCTGCGCTGTGTAAGGGCTGTCGCAACTACACAAGCGAGTGAAAAGACAGCTTGGCTGCACTGCACTTGGCTGAAATCGGCTAGATATCCTTCAGCAGATCCAACAGCATGCGCGCATGCCCCTTGGGCTGTACGCCATACTCGGCGTAGCGAATAACCCCCGCCTTGTCGATGACAAAACTGGCGCGTATGGCAGAGATACGCCCACTGTCCGGGTTCTGTTGCAGCACGCCAAAGGCATTCGAAGCATCACTTTCCACATCGGCCAGCAAGGTGATCAGCAAGCCGAACTTGTCGATAAAGGATTGGTGCGAGAAACAGTCATCCCGACTCACGCCAACCACCCGGGCACCCAGCTTTTCGAAATCCGCCAGCATGTCGGTGAAATCCGTCGCCTGGATCGTACAGCCCGGCGTATCGTCACGGGGATAGAAATATAAAACCACGGTATTCTCTCGATAAATATCCGAGAGGGTATTCAACTCCATATTGGAGTCTGGAAGCGTAAAATCCGGCGCTTTGTCTCCCACCTGCAACATCGACTGCTCTCCCCGTTTATGTTTGTGTTGCTTGCCATTGTCAGCGACGACTATTGGGAAAGGTAGTGCTCACGCAGTGGCTTTACAACCTCCCATACACAGCGAGTACCTGCGGAAATATAAGCCAGATCTCCACGCTTCAACACCAGGGTTTCCCCTCCCTCCGGCGTTACATGCAGCTCTCCGGCGAGGATGTAGACCTGCTCCGTGACGTCAAAATCCCGTGCTTGCTGCGATACCTCAGTCTTGCGCTCCGGCCAGCAGTCGACGTTCATCACATCGAGCTTCATGGGGGTTACGTTTCGCTCCACACTGATTGACGACATTCGAGCATTCCTCAGGGTTTCCACACGGTTTACCAATTGGGCGCCTACCATACCGGTGAGTCCCTGATTTGCCAATCGCCCGCGCGGCAAGTCGACAGGCATGTGTCATAATGTCCGCCGTGGGCCGAAGCACGCCAAGTGGCCGGCCCGAACCGCCCTTAAACCCCATAGCCACAACCAATACGCCACCCCATGCTCGCATTCATCGCCGCCGTCGTAGCCGGACTGATCCTACTGGTCTGGTCTGCTGACCGTTTTGTGGCCGGCGCCGCCGCCACTGCCGACAAGCTGAGGATTCCGAGTCTCATCATCGGACTGACGGTAGTCGGGCTGGGCACCTCCGCGCCAGAAATCCTGGTATCGCTGACCGCTTCTCTCGAAGGCAAGGGCGATTTGGCGGTGGGCAACGCGATCGGCTCCAACATCGCCAATATCGCGCTGATATTGGGCCTTACCGCCCTCATTTCGCCGTTGACGGTTCGATCCCAGACCCTCAAGCGGGAATATCCTGTCCTGCTGCTGGTCACCTTGCTCGCGCTGGGTCTGATGTGGGATCTGAGGCTGGATCGGATCGACGGCGTGATCCTGCTGGGCAGCCTGGTAACCGTGCTCTGGCTACTGGTGTTCCTGGCACGTCGCTCCAACCTGACCGAGACCGCAGGTGACCCCATCGAAGCGGAGTTCGACGCCGAGATTCCCCATGACATGAGCATCAAAATGGCTCTGTTCTGGGTAGTCGTCGGACTGATACTGCTGGTAATCGCCTCCCGCACCCTGGTGTGGGGCGCCACCGGCATCGCCTCGGCCCTGGGCGTGAGCGACCTGATCATCGGCCTGACTATCGTCGCCATCGGCACCAGCCTGCCAGAGTTGGCCGCTTCTATGATGAGCGCTCTCAAGAATGAACACGATATCGCCATCGGCAACGTCATCGGTTCGAACATGTTCAACCTGCTGGCCGTGCTTGGCATACCCGGCCTTGTGGCACCGCTGTCCTTTGAATCCCAGGTGATTACCCGCGACTACGCTATTATGTTGGGCTTGAGCATAGCGCTATTCTTTTTGGCGCGAGGCTTCGACTGGCGCGGCACGGACAGCCGCCCGGGCAGGATCAACCGATGGGAAGGTGCCCTTTTGCTGTGCGCTTTCCTGGGCTATCAATGGCTACTGTACCGAAGCGTCGTGGGCGCCTGAAAACACAAATTCTATCGGACTGATGACCAACACCAGCACAGCCAATCAACCCACAAACGACGAAGCCGAAACCCAACGCCTACAGCAATTGGGACTGGCGGTCATCGACGTGGAGAGCGATGCGGTTGCCGGGCTGCGCTCCCGTGTCAATGGTGAATTTGCCCGCGCCTGTCGCATCCTGCTGGGTTGCAAGGGCCGGGTGGTGGTAACCGGCATGGGTAAATCCGGCCATATTGGCGGCAAGATAGCCGCCACGCTGGCCTCCACCGGCACCCCGGCGTTTTTCGTGCATCCGGGGGAGGCCAGCCACGGCGATCTGGGCATGATCACGCCCCAGGACATCGTACTTGCCCTCTCCTACTCCGGCGAAACCGGCGAGTTGCTCACCATTCTTCCGCTGATACGCCGCATGGGCGCGCCGCTCATCGCCCTCACCGGAAAACCCGCATCCACCCTGGCCCGTGAGGCCGATGTGCACCTGGACGTGAGCGTCCATAAAGAAGCCTGCCCCCTGGGTTTGGCCCCCACTGCCAGCACCACGGCCACGCTGGTAATGGGGGATGCCCTGGCCGTCGCCCTGCTGGAGGCACGGGGATTCACCGCTGAAGACTTTGCCCTGTCCCACCCCGGTGGGAGCTTGGGGCGACGACTGCTGCTACACATAGACGACGTGATGCACAAAGGAGACGACATCCCCAGGGTCGCCTGTGATGCCCCACTGCGCAATGCCCTGTTGACAATGACAGCCAAAGGACTCGGCATGACCGCAGTGGTGGACGAAGACGATCGGCTTTGTGGTGTATTCACCGATGGCGATCTACGCCGGCTGCTGGACAAGGGGGCCGACATCCTGCAATTGCGTATCGATGAGGTCATGACGCGCAACTGCAAGACCATCCAGGCAGGGGTACTGGCCGCCGAAGCCCTCAAGCTGATGCAGGACCACAAGATCAACGGCTTGTTGGTCACCGACACGGAGCGGCGTCTGCTTGGCGCCCTCAATATGCACGACTTATTGCGCGCCGGCGTTATGTGACGGCGCGGCCACCATAGGCAGTATCGACCATGCAGGACCTGTACGAAAAAGCCGCCCGAGTGAAAATGGTGATTTTCGACGTGGACGGCGTACTCACCGACGGTAGCCTGTTCCTCGGCGACGACGGCCAGGAATACAAGGCTTTCAACTCCAAGGACGGTCACGGGATGGCCATGTTGCAGGCCAGTGGCGTTCAGATCGGCATCATCACCGGACGCAGTTCCGACGTGGTACGCATCCGCATGGAAAGCCTGGGGGTGAAACATGTCTACCAGGGCCGCCGCGACAAGCTGCCTGCGTTTCGCGACCTCTGCGTACGGCTGGAACTGGACCCTGGAGAAATCGCCTACGTTGGTGACGACGTGGTGGATCTCCCGATCATGGTTCGTGCCGGTTTGTCCATCGCGGTACAGGATGCCCATGAATGGGTAAAGAAGCACGCTCACTGGATTACACCTCACGGAGGCGGGCGCGGCGCGGCGCGGGACGTTTGCGAACTGATCATGGACGCCAAGGGTCTGCTGAAAGACGCCATGGCAAAGTACACCCAGTTGGACTGACGTGAGGTGTCGCGCCGAACCCTGATCACGGCGAGCCTGCTCGCCTTGCTGGTGGCCGGCAGTTTCTGGCTCGGCGGCAACCGACGGATCGCGGCCGACTACGGCGACGAGGGGCATGTCGCCGACTGGTTCATGATTGGCGCGAATATAGAACAACTGGATGACAACGGCTCTGCGCAAAGAACGCTGCAATCCGGTCGGATCGTCCATTTCGCGGATGACCAGACCACCACGCTGAACGCCCCGGAGATGACGTTGTCAACTGCAAATGGCCTGCCTTGGCGTGTGGTGTCCGTTCAGGGCTGGATCTCCGGCGACCAAAAAGAGATTCGCCTGCTAGGCGACGTGCATATGGACCGGGATGCCAGTGGCAAACAGCCTCCGATTCAGATCGAAACGGCAGATCTGACGCTGTTCCCTGAGCGCGAATATGCCGTAACCGAGCAAACTACCCATGTAGTGCGACCGGGGCACCGTATGAAGGGCATTGGCATGGAGGCATGGCTCGATCAAAATGCGCGTATCGTGCTGCATTCCAAAGTGCGAGGACACCATGAACCCACAAAATAAGAAAGTCCTACCCCTGCTATTGGCACTGTTGTGGTCACCCGGCTTGGCGCTGGCCCTTAACAGCGATCGAACTCAGCCGATCGAGATCGAATCGGACCGCGCCGAAATCGACGAAGGCAAGAATACCGCCACCTATACCGGTAACGTGGTCGTAGTCCAGGGCAGCCTGAGGATTCAATCCGACAGGCTCGTGGTCCACGGCCTGCGCACCGCCGACCGGATCGTCGCCAAAGGCAAGCCAGCACGCTTTCGGCAGACACCGGACGGCGGCAAAGCAGACGTTTTGGGCGATGCCCTGACATTGGAATACGAACTGGGCAAGGACCACATCAAACTGACCGAGCAGGCCAACCTGACACAACGGGGTAACACCTTCTCAGGCCACATCATCGACTACGACCTAAACAAAGACCAGGTCCGGGCACAGTCAGACCAAAACCGAAGCCAGCGCGTACGCGTCACGATGCAACCCCGGCAAGCGGAAGGCAGCAACGATACCCGGCCATGAGTGTCCTGCGTGCCGATGGGCTGACAAAGAAATACCGCCAACGACAGGTCGTCAATGGCGTATCGCTGCAAGTCAACAGCGGTGAGGTGGTGGGCTTGCTGGGACCCAACGGTGCGGGCAAGACTACCAGCTTTTATATGATCGTCGGCCTGATCCGACCCGACGACGGCACCATCTGTCTGGACAACCACGAACTTACCGACACCCCCATGCACACTCGCGCCCGTCTCGGGCTCGGTTATCTTCCCCAGGAGGCGTCCATCTTCCGACGCATGACGGTGGAACAAAACGTACTGGCGGTATTACAGACCCGGTCCGAACTCAACCACACTGAACGTCTTGAGCGCCTGGAAGAGGTTCTCGACGAACTGCACATTGCCCATCTGCGCGAAAGCCGAGCCATGAGCCTCTCTGGTGGCGAGCGACGACGGCTGGAAATCGCCCGCGCCCTGGCCGTGCGCCCCAATTTCATCCTCCTTGACGAGCCATTTGCCGGCGTCGACCCCCTCTCAGTGGGTGAAATCCAGCGCATCGTCACCCAGTTGGCGGAACGGGACATCGGCATTCTGGTCACCGACCACAATGTGCGAGAGACCCTGGGCATTTGTCAGCGCGCCTACATCATCAATCAGGGTCAAGTGCTCGCCGAAGGCAATCCCGACGCCATTCTGGAGCATAGCGAGGTCAGAGAGGTGTACCTCGGACACAACTTTCGCATGTAGGGGCGCAGAGCCGCCGCAACAGGTTCACCGAATCCTGATCTGCGTCGCGCTAAACCACATGAAAAATCCATGCCGGTTGCGCTACACTACTCATGTGAGAAGACAGCACAACATCCCGCCAAATCGCGTCGGACCGCTTCAGCCCCACGGGTCCGCCCCTGCCAACACCCGCATGCCATGAAGCAGAGCATTCAGCTCAAGCTCGGCCAGCACCTGACCATGACGCCGCAGTTGCAACAGGCAATCCGCCTGCTGCAACTTTCGTCACTGGAACTGCAAACAGAGATCCAGGAAGTGCTGGACTCCAACCTCATGTTGGAGGCAGACGAAGGGAACGAACGCAATGGTGAGGAACAGGCGGGACTGAACGAACCCAATGGCAGCGACAACGCTACCGAAGCCGGTACCGCCAGCAGCAGCGAAGACCCGGAACCCGAGGCCACCTCGCGCGAGGAGATGCCCGATGAGCTGCCAGTGGACAGCAGTTGGGACGACGTCTATGACGCCGCCCTGCCAAGCCCCGGCCCGTCGGGTGACGACGGTGACTTCGAAGTCCAGCGGAGTATCTCCGAAACACTGCACGACCATCTGCTCTGGCAGCTCAACCTCACACGCATGAGCGATCAGGACCGGGCCATTGCCCTGGCAATCATCGACAGTGTCGGCAACGACGGTTACCTGAACACCTCGCTGGAAGACATCCGCCTCGGCCTCGTCGAGGACGACGACATGGAGTTGGAACTCGACGAGGTGGAAGCCGTGCTGCGCACCGTGCAGAATTTCGACCCGCCCGGCGTCGCCGCCCGCGGCCCGGGTGAATGTATGCTGATCCAGTTACGCCAACTTCCCGAAGATACCCCCTGGCGACAGGAAGCCTGCGCGCTGGTCAGTCAGCACCTCGACCTGCTTGCCAATCAGCAACTGGCCCAGTTGAAGCGTAAGCTCAAGGTGGATGACGAGGCACTGTACGCCATCATCAACCTGATCCGTTCCACCAATCCGCGCCCTGGTCGTCTGGTGGAAGACAACGCCACTCAATACATCGTCCCCGACGTGTTCGTACGCAAGGTCAACGGTGTTTGGCGCGTGGAACTCAACGCCGAGGCCAGCCCGAGGCTGCGCATCAACGCCAACTATGCCAGCCTGGTGCGACGTGCGGACAACAGCGATGACAACACCTATCTGCGTAATCATCTGCAGGAGGCCCGCTGGTTCCTGAAGAGCCTGCAAAGCCGCAATGAAACCCTGTTGAAGGTGGCCAGCAGCATTGTGAAGCATCAGCGCGGCTTTCTGGAATACGGCGAAGAAGCCATGCGGCCCCTGGTGCTGCGCGACGTGGCCGAGGACGTGGAGATGCACGAGTCCACGATCTCCCGTGTCACCACCCAAAAGTTCATGCATACGCCGCGGGGCATCTTCGAATTCAAGTTCTTTTTCTCCAGCCATGTCAGCACCGAGAGCGGCGGAGAATGCTCTGCCACTGCAATTCGCGCCCTCATCAAGAAACTGGTGGCGGCGGAGAAGCCGAGCAAGCCACTGAGCGACAGCCGCATTGCGGCAATACTTGCCGATCAGGGCATACAGGTCGCCAGACGCACCGTGGCAAAATACAGGGAGGCCATGGCAATACCTCCCTCGAACGAGCGAAAACGTTTGATATGAAAGACAATTTCTCGTAACTTTTAACCGGCATGTAGCAGACGCCATGCACCTCCCCGGAACGGGAACCTGGTGCGGCGCCTGCCGATACCACGCCAACAACGAAGGAGCTTGGGTATGCAAATCAGTGTTACCGGTCATCATCTCGACGTTACGGACGCCTTGCGGACCTACGTGGAGGGAAAATTCGAACGCTTGGAACGTCACTTCGACCACGTCACCAACGTGCATGTGATTCTCAGCGTGGAGAAGCTGGCCCAAAAGGCCGAGGCCACGGTACACATCAGCGGTGGAAACGTTTTCGCCGACGCCAGTCATGAGGACATGTACGCGGCCATCGATGGCCTTGCCGACAAACTCGACCGGCAGATCAAGAAGCACAAGGAAAAGGTCACCAACCACCATCGCTCCGCTGGCGGGGTGAAATCTCAAGTGAGCGACGCCGGCTGAGGCAAGCCCTCACGGGCCGTTCACCAAGAACGGCCCGAAACCCGCCTAAACGCAAAGAGTCCTCAAAAATTGACACCCAACCCGCGCACACTCCCGCCCATTTGGGCTACATTGGAGCTACCAACGGAGCCCCATGCTCGGGGCTGGCGGACCGCCGAACGCCCGATATGCTGGGTAAGCAAGCTATAACAAGATCCCCATGAATATCTCCGACCTACTATCCATAGAGCGTGTTCGGGCGGATATTGAGGTCAGCAGCAAGAAGAATCTGCTGGAAACCGCCTCTGAGCTGCTGGCCTTGGGCAGCCCCGCGCTGACCCCTACAGCCATCTTCGACAGCCTCAACGGCCGCGAACGACTCGGCAGCACAGGTCTGGGTGGGGGTATCGCCATTCCCCACGGCCGCACGGCCGGCACCCGCCGTCCCATTGGCGCCTTTCTGCGAATCGCCCCGCCCATTGCCTATGACGCGGTGGACGGCAATCCGGTGGATTTGGTATTTGCCCTGCTGGTCCCCGAAGACTCCCCCCAGGATCACCTGGAATTGCTCTCCAAGTTAGCCGGTCTGTTCAACGAATCGTCCTTCATCGAACATCTGCGTAGCGCCCCTGCCGACACGATCCTTGAGGCTTTTCTGGATGCGGAGCAAGCGGAAGGCGAAGCCTCCAAATAGGGTTTTGCCATACGGTATCGAGAAGATAGGCTGGACAATTACCAAGGCTGGTGCAGCCAAGCTCACACGGAGGCATTCACGCGTCTCCTGGAGCCCCCCAGCCATGCGCGCTGCACTAAATAGCTACCATTTTCCCAGAAAAAGGCATTGCGCCCACGAAACGTCCATACTTGCGTGATCCATGGCTGACGGAGACGTGGTATGCAAGAGCAAGCCACCGTCCAGGACTTTTTCGACAATGCGCAGCAGCGTTTCGCCCTCCAATGGATTGCCGGGCTTGGCAGCGGCGACAGGGCTATCGTCCCCGAAAATGCGGAACAGAACGCCCTTCCCCTCGCTGGTCTGCTCAATTGCATCCATCCCAACCGTATCCAGGTAATAGGCACCCATGAATGGGACTACCTTCAGGGCCTGAAGAAAAATTCCCACGAAGACGCCATGGATGAGCTATTCGAGCAATACCCAGCCGCCATTATCGTCGCCGACGGGATGGCGGTCACCACGGAGCTGAAGGATCTCGCCGAGGCCCATTCTGTGGCCCTGATGCGTTCCGACCAAAACGCGAGAAAACTGGTCGCCGGGCTGCAAATCCACCTATACCGACTTTTCGAACCCTCGCTTACCCTTCATGGCGTACTCCTGGATGTCATGGGAATAGGGGTACTATTGGTGGGCGACAGCGGGGTTGGAAAGAGCGAGTTGGCCTTGGAATTGATAACCCGGGGTCATCGGCTGGTTGCCGACGACGCCCCCCAACTGACCCGAGTGGCGCCCGACCTGTTGGAAGGCGTTTGCCCCAATGTACTGTGGGAATACCTGGAGGTCCGCGGTCTGGGTGTGCTCAACGTGCGCGCCCTGTTCGGCGATACCGCCGTAAAGGCCAGCAAATACCTGCGCCTGATCATCAATCTGGTAATTCCAGGGCCAGATCACCCTCTGGCGAATTTCGACCGCCTGGAGGGAGACCGGGGCACCCGCAACATCATGGGAGTGGAAATCACCCAAATCACGATACCCGTACTGCCTGGGCGCAACTTGGCAGTACTCGTGGAAGTCGCGGTACGCGACCACATATTGCGTTCGAAAGGGTACAATGCGGCGACATCGTTCATCCAACGGCAGCGTCGAGCGATAGCAGGAAAAAGTCCATGAAACTCATCATCGTCACTGGCCTCTCCGGTTCGGGCAAGAGTATTGCCCTGAACACCCTGGAGGATGCCGGTTACTATTGCGTGGACAATCTGCCTATCAGTCTGCTTGAACCTTTCGCGGCGGAACTGGCGGGCAAGCAGGGGCACTACCAGCATGATCGCGCCGCCGTGGGCATCGATGCCCGCTCTGACTTGGATTCCCTGGAAGATTTTCCCGCCCGCCTGCGGCGCCTTCGAGAGCAGGGAATCGAGGTTCAGATCCTGTTCCTCAAGGCTGAAACCGGCACCCTGTTGAAGCGTTTCTCAGAAACCCGCCGACGCCACCCGCTGAGCAGCGACGCGGTTTCCCTCGCCGAGGCGATCCGTACCGAGCGCAGCCTGCTGGAGCCGATTTCGGTGAGTGCGGACATGAGCATCGATACCACTCACACCAATCTGCATCAACTGACCGAACTGGTTCGTCAACGGGTGGAAGGCGCCAGCCAGAACCTCTCCCTGCTGTTCCAAACCTTCGGCTTCAAACACGGTCCGCCCAGCGACGCCGACTTTGTCTTCGATGTGCGTTGCCTGCCCAATCCTCACTGGGAACCCAGTTTGCGGGCCCTGACTGGCAAGGACCCTGCGGTGGTCACTTTCCTGGAACAACACCAGACCGTAGAGCGAATGTATGATGACATTCGCCTGTTTCTTGAAGACTGGGTACCGGAATTCGAGCGCAGCAATCGCAATTACATGACCGTCGCGGTGGGATGCACCGGCGGTCAACATCGCTCGGTGTATCTGGGGGAGCGACTGGCCAGGCATTTTCAGGCGATCCGCAAGGGAGTTCTGCTGCGCCACCGGGAACTTGCGTGAGCGTCGGGCTGCTGCTGATCACCCATGGCGGCGTGGGTTCGGCGCTGCTGCAAACGGCGCTTACAGTGCTCGGTCACCAACCCATGGCAGCAAAGCTCATCGCCTGCCAGGAAGATTGCGACCCGGACAAGACTCTGGAACTCGCCCGCGCCACGGTGGAAGATCTCGATCGTGGCGATGGAGTACTGGTCCTTACCGACCTGTACGGCTCCACACCGGGCAATATCGCCGTTCGGCTTCACGAACCTGGGCGCGTTGCCGTAGTCAGCGGCGCGAATGTGCCTATGCTTGTACGGGTATTCAATTATTACCACATGAGTCTCGGCGAACTTACCGACAAGGCCGCTGGGGGCGGCCGCATGGGCATCGTGATTGCATCGCCCCCGGAAGCCGACCAGCCGCGGAGACCCTCATGAACCTGGTCGCGGATTGGAATTCTAACGCCTTGATCGAGAAAGACCTTACCATCGTCAACCACCTTGGCCTGCATGCCCGTGCGGCCAAGAAGCTGGTCAGTACCGCGTCCGCCTTTGCCAGCGACATCACCGTCAAGCGCGGAAACCGCAGCGCCAATGGCAAGAGCATCCTGGGCGTCATGATGCTGGCGGCCAGTAAGGGCATGGAGATACGCCTGTGCATCGACGGCAACGACGAAACCGCTGCCATGGCCGCCCTTGAAGCACTGATCGCCGACCGTTTTGGCGAGGACGAATGAGCGCGCCATGGTGGTGCAACCATGACACTGGCATTGAATGGAATCGGCGTCTCGGCGGGCACCGCCATCGGCCGCGCCCATCTGTTGCAGGGCAACCGCCTGGAGATCGTGGCGATAACCCTGCCCGTCGACGCCCTGGATGCCGAGATCGCGCGATTTGAGCAGGCACTGGATGCCGCGCGGTGCGAATTGCGGGCCATCTTGGATCAAATCCCGCATTCCACACCGGCCGACATCCGCGCCTTCATCGACACCCACATGCTGATGATGGAGGACCCAAGCATCACCCAGGCTCCGATGGAACACATTCGCACCCTGGCCTGCAACGCGGAATGGGCACTGCAGATTCAGCGTGACGCCCTGTGCCGGGTGTTCGACGAAATGGACGACCCCTACCTGCGCACCCGCAAGGACGACGTCGATCACGTCATTCGCCGGGTGCAACGCCTGCTGATACAAGCCAACCCACCGCAATCGGAGTCCGCCCCGCATTCTCTGCACGGTCGCATCATCCTGGCCGACGACCTGGCCCCGGCCGATACGTTGTGGATGCAACACCAGGGCATCGCCGGTTTCGTCACAGAGTTCGGTGGTCCCATGTCGCATACCGCGATCCTCGCCCGTAGTCTGGACATACCCGCTGTGGTCGGCGTTCATGGACTCGGCCGGTACATACGGGAAGGCGAGGAACTGGTCGTCGATGGTCACAATGGCCAGGTCCTGACCGGTCTGGATGTTCGAACCCGGCAGTATTACGAGCAATCCATTCGCCGCGAGCAAGAACGCCGCGCCGCCCTGCACAGCCTCATCGATGCCCCCACCGAGACCCAGGACGGACTGAGCGTACAGTTGCTGGCCAACATCGAACTACCCAATGAACTGGACCGGATCCATGAGGTGGGCGCTGAGGGAGTCGGCTTGTACCGCACCGAGTTTTTGTTCATGAACCGCACGGAGGCACCGGATGAAGACGAGCAATTCGAGGTGTATCTGCGCGTGGTCAAGGCCCTCGAAGGGCGGCCCGTGCATATACGCACGCTGGACCTGGGAGCCGACAAATCCGTTGATGGCAGCGGCCCGGTCAGCGTCAATCCCGCCTTGGGACTGCGCGCCATACGGCTTTGCCTGCAAGAGGCCGACGGGCTGTTTCGTCCGCAGATTCGTGCCATTTTGCGCGCCGCTGCCCATGGGCCGGTACGCCTGATGCTGCCCATGCTCTCGCAGATCAACGAGGTTCGGCAGGCACGGCGCATCATCGAAGAAGAGAAGGCGGAATTGGAGCGGCGTGGAGAGCATTTCGACCGACACATCGCCATCGGCGGCATGATCGAGGTACCGGCCGCCGCCCTTGCCGCCCGCTGTTTCGTCCGCGAGCTGGATTTTCTATCCATCGGCACGAACGACCTGATCCAGTATACCCTGGCCGTGGATCGCATGGACGACGAGGTCAACTATCTCTACGACCCATTGCATCCGGCGGTGCTGGAACTGATCCGCACCGTGATCGAAGCCGGCACCGCAGCCGGGATTCCCGTAGCCATGTGCGGCGAAATGGCCGGCGATCCTCGCTACACACGCCTGCTGCTGGCCATGGGCCTGCAAACCTTCAGCATGCACCCGACCGCCATGTTGGAAATCAAAAACGTGATCACCTGCACCGATGTGGAAGAAACGCGCCGCTCCGGTATTACCTGCCTGGACAGCATGGACCCGGACAGCGTCAACGCCTGGGTGGAGCGCCTCAATCAGGACCTGCCATAAGCCAACACAAGACCGACCGGCCACCAAGGACCATGCCGCACCCGCATCTGATTGCTTTCCTGTTGCTCACCCTTGCCCTGTTCAAGGGTGCCCAGGCAACCTCGCCGACCTTGCTCATTCCCGGCATGGATCAGGATCTTGATGCCCGAGAATCAGCCACGTCGGGAAGAACGCCGACATGGTCCTCAACGATAGCGTTTCTTGAGCACCAGGGCATGCACTTCGGAGGCTCTTTCCTGGTGTCCGGCAATGGCGGACAGCCAGGCAGCGTATACGACCCAAAGGCAAATCTCTTTGAGCTGCGGTTCTCCGCCGGGGCCGCTGTCGACGGCATCGGACTCAAGGCCCTGGAAGTCGCCCGCGCCGTGCAACGGCTCCGCACTCACACCAAGGCAGCCAAGGTAAACCTCATTGCCTACAGCGCTGGCGGACTGGCCGCCCGCCTCTATCTGCAAAACGCCCTGGCCGGCGTGCCCTACCGCGGTGACGTGGAGCGCTTGATCACCATCGCCACGCCTCATTTAGGCGCCGCCTTCGCCACCAGATTGGGCGATTGGCTGGGCACCCGGGCGACCTCGCTGAAACCCGACGCCGATACCATCGTGAGTCTGAACCGCGACTTACCGCTACCTGCGGACACCCTGTTTGCCGCCATTGTGGTCCGGGGTCTAGGGGCAGACGTGCGGGGAAAGGGTCGCAGCTATGTCGCATTGGCCGATCCGGCCCGTATCGACGACTTGCCCTGGGACCTCTCCACCGGCGGCGACCAAGTGGTTCACGTCCGCAGCCAGAATCTGGCCTTGGCACCTCAGGCGAAGAAATACGAGCAATACAGCGGCAGGCCCATCCTTTACCTACTGGCACGGGTACCCGACCCCAGCCCCGGCGACCTTGATTGGAACGGCCGGAAGGTGCATGAGGTGGCGTTGGACGATCCCGAGGTGCAAACGACACTCTGGCAACTGTTGCAGGATGACAGTGCCTGGACCGACAACGGTCCGACATGGCAGAAACAACAACTGCGTCTACACGCCTATGGTCTCGCCGAACAGGCATTGCTGGCGCGCAAACCCTGGGCAAGGATCACGGACGGGGAGTTGATATCGTACACTCCCATCCCCGACAGAGGAGCGCGCTTTCGTTTCATCGCAAGAATTGAAACCCGTGGCTATTTGCTGCGGAGTTGGAAGCGCCACTGGCGGGTTGCGGCGGAGGCCGGATGCGAGCTTGATGACTTTGGACGGGTTCATCGATGCGCGCCGACCGGCAGGGTATCGATTCACAACCAGTAGTCGCATTCCACCTCCGTCCCGACCACCAAATCCGGCGTACATAAGCCAAGTCATGAGCAGCACAGGGAAAATCCCTTAAAATTAAGCAAAATGCCAGGTCGACACCTTCCATGACTGAAAGATCCACCTTGGTCAGCAAAGACCGCCGCCACGTCTGGCACCCCTTCACCCAGGAGAAAACCGCACCCGACCCTATTCCCATTGCCCGCGGCGAAGGCCCATGGCTGTATGGTACCGATGGGCGCGCGTACCTGGACCTCATATCCTCCTGGTGGGTAAACCTGCACGGCCACGCACATCCGGCCATCGCCAACGCCATCGCCGAGCAGGCAACGAAGTTGGAACAGGTGATCTTTGCCGGCTTTACCCACGAACCGGCCGTGCGGCTGGCCGAAAGGCTTGCCGGGCACCTGCCGGGAAACCTGAACCGCGTGTTTTACTCAGACGACGGCTCAACAGCCGTGGAAGTGGCATTAAAGCTGTCTATCCAATACTGGCGAAACCGCGAGATACCCCGTCACCGCATCCTGGCCTTCGAAGGCGGCTACCACGGCGACACCGTAGGTGCCATGTCCGCTGGCCGAGGTTCGGGCTTTTTCGAAGCCTTCTCGCCGCTGCTGTTTCCGGTTCAGCGCCTGCCCTTCCCCCACACCTGGCACGACGACCCCGACGTGCGAGCGAAGGAAGACAAGGCCCTTGTCGCATTGGACAAAGAAATCGCCCAGCATGGCAGCCAAATCGCCGCCATGATCGTGGAACCGCTGGTTCAGGGCGCGGCGGGGATGCGCATGTGCCGTCCCGAGTTCCTGCAAGCGGTGGCCGAGCGCCTGCATGCAGCTGAAATCCTGCTGATCTTCGACGAGGTGATGACCGGCTTCGGCCGCACCGGCGACTGGTTCGCCTGCCGCAAGGCCGGTATTACGCCGGACCTGATTTGCCTGTCCAAAGGACTCACTGGCGGCTTCCTGCCCCTATCCGTTACGGTGGCCGATGATCGCATATTCGATGGTTTCCTGGCCGATGATTTCGACCACGCCTTCATCCACGGGCACTCCTTCACGGCCAATGCCCTGGGTTGTGCCGCCGCCCTCGCCTCCATGGATCTGCTCGAACAAGACGACACCTGGCAACGTATCTCCGCCATCCAGTCCACTCACCGCGAGGGCCTGTCACTCCTGACCGGGCACCCCAGGGTGGAGCGAACCCGCCAAACCGGCACCATCGCCGCCCTGGATGTCAGCGGCGGCGGAAGAGGCTACGATGCGACCATAGGGCCGAAGTTGAAGTCAGAATGTCTTAAACGCGGGCTGCTGCTGAGACCGCTGGGCAACGTACTCTATCTGCTGCCGCCTTATTGCTTGGCGGCAGATGAGCTTCGCAACGCCTACGATACAATTTACGAGCTATTGACCGGGATTTAGCGACGGCTGGGCTGTCTTTACGGACGCGGTGGCGGCGCCATCACCTAGGCACATCTCGGCGGTCACCGCCAAACCTCTGCCCAGTCCTATCGACAATTGCATTCCGCCGCCACTATTGCGTAAAGCGTCATCGAGAGGTACTACACTGGAAGTTCGGGAACTTTCCCGCCAATGTATGTACGAATTCTCAGCGGCCACCGCTTTGACCTAGAGAAAATGCCGCCTATGACCCATCGTCATCCCGCCATTCTGTTTCTCACCCTGACCTTATCCGTATTGGCCTTCTGGTCCGCGCCGCAGGTGATGAGTTCGGAAGAACCGCTTCTGCTGCCCGAGATCGGTGACGCCAGCGGCGCGCTGCTGACCCCCGCGGAGGAGAAACGCCTGGGCGAGGCGTTCATGCGCCAGGTGCGGCGCACGCAGAAGGTTGTCAGCGACCCCGAATTGACAGCCTATCTGCAGGCCCTGGGTAATCGTCTGGCGGTCAATGCCGACCCCAGCACCCAGCCGTTCACCTTCTTTCTGGTGGACGCCCCCTCGGTAAACGCCTACGCAGGCCCCGGTGGCTTCATCGGCGTGCATACCGGCCTGGTGGAAGCTGCCAAAAACGAAAGCGAACTGGCCGGGGTTCTTGCGCACGAAATGGGCCATGTAACCCAACGCCATTTGTACCGGGCCTATGACAACGCCCGCAAGATGAGTTTGCCACTCGCCGCCATCGCACTCGCCGGCATCCTGATCGGCGCGACAGCCGGACTGGGCGGCGCCGGTATTGCTGCCGTGGCGGGGGCGCAGGCGGGGGCAGTGCAGTCACAACTGAATTTCAGCCGCAACAACGAGCAGGAGGCGGACCGGGTCGGCCTGCGCACGTTGGCCTCTTCGGGTTTTGATCCCATGGCGATGCCCGATTTTTTCGAGCGCCTTGATCAGGAATCCCGCTACTATGAGAACAAGGCGCCGGAGTTTTTGCGCACCCACCCGGTAACTACCTCGCGTATCGCCGACACACGTGGACGAGCGGCACAGTATCCGACCGCCAAGACGAAAGACAGCCTGTCTTTTCTGGAGGCCCGAGCCAAATTGCGCGTACTCACCGCAACCACGGCCCACACTGCGCTCGAGGGCGCCAAGGCACGGCTGGCCAAAGCACCTGACGACATCGTCGCACAGTATGAGTACGCCCTGGCACTACGCCGCGCCGACAAGGGAGAGCAGGCTGCCGAGCAGTTCCGCAAGCTCTTGAATTCCGACTCAGACCGACTTGCCTACCTCCTTCCCCTGGCCACCAGTTTGCTCCAAGCCGGCAAGCAAACCGAAGCCTTCGACCTGCTGGAAAGCACAAGTAAAGTGTTCCCGGACAACTGGACAGTGGTGTACCACTACGCCGAATCGCTGTTGCAGTACGGCCACCCCGCCAAGGCCCAGACCCTGCTGGAAAGCTACCAGCGTGCTCACGGCCCCTCCAGCGAGTTCTATCGCATGTTGGCCAGGGCCTATTCGGATTCCGGCCAGTCCGCACGCGGACACCTGACGGTGGGTGAGTTCTACTACACGCAAGGTCAGACCGAACCGGCCGTACGGCAACTGGAGATCGCCAAACGGGAAGCTGGGGATGACTTCTATCTCGCCTCACAGATCGAAGCGCGACTGAAAGAATTCCAGACTGTACTGGCCGAGGAGGAAAAGGATAAACAAGGCAAGGGCGGTTCAGGCTGAACTTTACACGGTCACCGGGGTTCTTAACCGGAATGAATCTGGAAAACCTGCCTCAAAGGATACAGCGGCAGGTTTTTGGGCCCGGAAAACATGACTACCGTATCGAAACAAGACCTAAAATCGCCAACTGGTTCGCAAACCGACAACCGCTGTGGGTTGCGTTAATCGACACATTGGTTATTCTTCTAGCTTATCTCACACGACATAATCACACCCGGCCGGCGAAAGCCAAAGGCCCAGGGTTTCGTCGTCCCCGAAATTTTCGGGGAATGCCGCAGGGAGGCTGTGAGACCGGCAAACGGCAACCCGGCGCGAGATAGCCCCGAGGCTGCCATACAAAGACCATAACCGGGCGCTACCACTAGGAGGTTTACATGAAGAACAGGATCATCCAAAGATCCTTTGCGATTACTCTGGCCGGGGGATTGCTCGCGACGATGCTATGCGCAACGGCCTGGGCCGATTCGGTCGGCGATGGCAAAAAAATCGCATTCGACCGCAAAAAGGGCAACTGTCTGGCCTGCCACATGATGGGCGACGGCGAGAGTCCCGGCGATATTGGCCCTCCCCTGGTGGCCATGAAGGCCCGATTCCCTGACCGTGCCAAGCTGCGGTCCCAGATCTGGGACGCAACCGTGGCAAACCCTGAATCCATCATGTTGCCGTTCGGTCGGCATCACATCCT
>JAGRGI010000132.1 GCA_020445565.1 Chromatiales bacterium | reverse complement strand
TCACCCAGCACATCGGTGCCTACCATGTGGATATGCCCAAGGGCACCATCACCTTCCTCGATACCCCTGGCCATGCGGCCTTCACCTCTATGCGCGCCCGTGGCGCCCAAGTGACGGACATCGTGATTCTGGTGGTGGCGGCAGACGACGGTGTCATGCCCCAGACCATTGAGGCGGTACAGCACGCCAAGGCCGCCGGTGTGCCTTTGGTGGTGGCGGTGAACAAGATCGACAAGCCCGAGGCCGATCCCACTCGCGTGATGCAGGAACTGGTCGGCCACGAGGTGGTGCCCGAGGATTGGGGCGGCGATACTCAGTTTGTCAATGTTTCCGCCAAGACCGGCGAGGGTATAGACGACTTGTTGGATTCCGTACTCTTGCAGGCGGAAGTCCTCGAACTCAAGGCGGTAGCCGAGGGCCCCGCTCGTGGTGCCGTGGTGGAATCCAGCCTCGACAAGGGGCGTGGTGCCGTTGCTACCGTGCTGATCCAGGCAGGAACACTCCAGCGGGGCGATATGGTTGTCTCCGGCTGCGAATTTGGCAGGGTCCGGGCGCTGTTCGACGAGAGCGGGCGCTCGGTGAAAAAAGCCGGTCCATCCACCCCGGTTGAGGTGCTCGGCTTGTCCGGTGCGCCCAACGCGGGTGACGATCTGCGCGTGGTACCGGATGAGCGCAAGGCTCGAGAGCTGGCGGAATTCCGCCGCGAACGCTTGCGTGAGGCCAAGCTGGCCAACCAGCAGGCCACCAAGCTGGAAGACATGTTCTCGCAGATGGAGGCCGGCCAAGTCCACTACGTTAACCTGGTCATCAAGGCCGATGTTCAAGGCTCGGTCGAAGCCCTGCGGGAGGCTTTGTCCAAGCTCTCCACCGATGAGGTCAAAGTCAAGTTTGTCGGTACCGGTGTGGGTGGCATCAACGAGTCCGATGTTACTCTGGCGTCTGCTTCCGATGCCGTCATCATTGGCTTCAACGTGCGTGCTGATGCCACTGCCCGCCGCCTGATCGAAGAAAAAGGCATAGACCTGCGTTACTACAGCGTTATCTATGAAGTCGTCGACCAGATCAAGAGCGCGATGGAGGGCATGCTCTCTCCGGAAGTCAAGGAACAGATCATCGGCTTGGCCTCGGTACGGGATGTTTTCCGGTCGGCACGCCTGGGAGCGATCGCCGGTTGTATGGTCATGGAGGGTGTAGTCAAGCGCAACAATCCGATTCGTGTACTGCGTGACAATGTCGTGATCTACGAGGGCGCCTTGGAATCCCTGCGACGCTTCAAGGACGACGTGCCCGAGGTCAAGGCAGGTACCGAATGCGGTATCGGCGTGAAGAACTACAACGACGTGAAGGTCGGTGACCAGATCGAGGTCTTCGAACGCGTTGAAGTGGCTCGTACCCTGTAACTGTTCATGCCAAAAGAATTCTCTCGAAGTGAGCGTGTGGGCGTGCAGCTGCAGCGAGAGCTGGCGCAGTTGGTGCGCGAGGAGGTTCGTGACCCACGCGTCGGCAATGTCACCATTTGCGATGTGCGTGTCAGCCGCGATCTTTCCGTTGCGCGGGTCTTCGTCAGTGCGCTGGGTGCCGATCGGGCGGCAGCCGAGGGGGCTGTTGAAGGGCTGAACCATGCGGCCGGCTTTCTGCGCGGGCAGTTGGGTCGGCGCCTGCATGTGCGTACCGTACCGGCATTGCAGTTTGAATACGATGAGACATTGGATGAGGGTGCGAGACTATCCGCGCTCATTGACGATGCGCTCTCCGGGCGAAACTAAACGTCTCGCCGCCTACCGAATTCCCTGGAGCTGACCGACCATGAGGCGCCGCCGCAATCGGGGCAGAAACGTAAATGGCGTGTTGTTGTTGGACAAACCCGTTGGGATGACCTCCAATGCCGCCTTGCAGACCGTCAAGAATATTTTCAAGGCGGCCAAAGCCGGCCATACCGGCAGCCTGGATCCCCTGGCCAGCGGGCTTCTGCCTATCTGCATGGGGGAGGCGACCAAGATTTCGACCTACCTGTTGGACGCCGACAAGCGTTACTGGGTACAGGTGCGACTTGGGGTGACCACCACCACGGGCGATGCCGAGGGCGAGGTGCTGGAGACCAAGCCGGTGCCGGAATTCACCGAGGCAGAGCTGGAGCGGGTACTGGATAGCTACCGCGGCGAAATCGAACAGGTGCCGCCCATGTATTCCGCCCTCAAGCACCAGGGCCAGCGATTGTACGACTTGGCGCGGCAGGGTATCGAGGTGGAGCGTGAGCCGCGCAAGGTGACGATCTTTGCCTTGGCGCTGTTGGCGGTCGAGGGGGACATGCTGACTCTCGATGTACACTGCTCAAAGGGCACGTATGTACGCACTCTGGCGGAAGACATCGGTGGCGATCTGGGGGTGGGTGCTCACGTCATCGCGTTGCGCAGGACCCAGGTGGGTCCCTATCGCGCCGAGGATATGGTGCCGCTGGAGTCCATGGAGGCGTTGGCGAACGAGCGGTTCGAAGTGATGGACGCAAAGCTCCTGCCCGTGGAGAGCGCCCTGGAGGGATGGCCGCCGGTGACCTTGTCGGAGGATGCGGCCTATTATCTGCTCCAAGGACAGCCCGTGATCGTGCCGCGAGCCCCCACCGAGGGCTGGGTGCGACTCTACACCCAGGAATCCCGTTTTCTGGGGGTTGGTGAGATCCAGGACGACGGTCGGGTCGCCCCGCGACGCCTGGTTAAACAGAATACGCTTGGGTCGTAAGGGCCCGTGGCCGGTTCCAGTGCCTACAGCCTGGAGCAAGGCATTGTTCATAAAGGTAATCGCCGGTAAAATACCGGCGCCTAAAAATTTGCGCGACGTAGGAGCATCCGAAAAATGGCGTTGACCGCTGAACAGAAAGCCGAGGTTGTGAAGGAGTATCAACTCTCCACCAACGACACCGGTTCTACCGAAGTACAGGTGGCTTTGCTGACCGCCAACATCAACCAATTGACTGGCCATTTCAGTCAGCACAGCCACGATCATCATTCCCGCCGGGGACTGCTACGCATGGTCAACCAGCGCCGCAGCCTGTTGGACTATCTGCGCAAGAAGGATTTGGAGCGTTATCGCAGCTTGATTTCCCGTTTGGGGCTGCGTCGCTGATTCCAGGCGGCTCTTGCTCCAGCGTCCGAGGCCGGTCCGGGTGGTTTCCCGTGGCCGGCTGTTGGCGCGCCCGTCAGTGTCACTTTACAGGATCAGGTATCGCGCCCTGCGAATTTGCTCCCGAGCGTCTTTGGCGTAGCCAATACACGTCGCGGCGGGGTGGGCGATCAGCAATCCGGTACCCTAGCGGGTGCCCTTGGTCAGGTTTCAATCTCCAGGGGTACACGTCTGTGGCGGGTGCAGCGACTGGCCAATCATTTCGCCGTGGGGGTTCCCAACTGGCTTCCGCGACCCGACCATCGGCCCAAAGGCCTTTTTACGCGTTAAGGACCCTATCGTGAATCCGATCAGAAAAGAGTTCCGCTACGGCGATGAGACCGTCATCCTCGAAACGGGTGAAATTGCCCGTCAGGCAGATGCCGCAGTGATGGTGAACATGGGTGGCACGGTGGTATTGGTCACCGTCGTTGGTGCCAAGGAGGTACAGCCAGGCAAGGATTTCTTCCCCCTGACCATTGACTACCAGGAGCGCACCTACGCTGCTGGCACCATCCCGGGTGGCTTCTTCCGTCGTGAAGGCCGCCCTTCCGAAAAGGAAACCCTTACCGCGCGGCTGATCGATCGGCCGATGCGCCCGCTGTTTCCCAAGGGTTTTACCCACGAGGTTCAGGTGGTTGCCACGGTGATGTCCCACAACCGTGAGATCGATCCGGATCTGGTGTCCATGATCGGCACTTCTGCCGCACTGTCGATTTCCGGTCTGCCCTTCAATGGTCCCGTGGGTTGTGCCAGGGTAGGTTACAAGGATGGTGAGTACATCCTCAATCCCACGCTCAGCCAGTTGCCTGCATCCCAGTTGGATCTGATGGTGGCCGGAACGGAAGACGCCGTATTGATGGTGGAATCCGAGGCCAAGCAACTGCCTGAGGATGTGATGCTGGGTGCCGTGCTGTTCGGCCACGAACAGTCCCGCGCCGTGATTCAGGCCATCCGTGAGCTGGTGGCCGAAGTGGGCAAGCCCATTTGGGATTGGCGCCCAGCGGAAAAGGACCCCGCCATCGAACAAGCCGTCGACGCGGCTGCCCGCCCCGGACTGGAAGAGGGCTACCGCATCGCAGAGAAGCTTGCCCGCCAGGATTTCCTGCGCGAGGTGCGCGGCCAGGTGGTAGCTCAACTCTGTGGCGAAGGGGTGGAAAATCCTCTGCCGGAAGGCGAGGTCATGGCCGCTATCGGCTCCATGGAAAAGAAAATCGTTCGTGGTCGTATCCTTGCCGGTGAGCCCCGGATCGACGGTCGCGATACCCGCACCGTTCGGCCGATCACTGTGCGTACCGGCGTTCTGCCGCGCACCCATGGCTCTGCGCTGTTCACTCGTGGCGAAACTCAGGCCCTGGTTGTCACCACCCTGGGCACGGCCAAGGACGCGCAGATTATCGATGCCTTGGAAGGAACTTACCGCGAGCCCTTCATGCTGCATTATAACTTCCCGCCCTACTGCGTAGGTGAGATCGGGAGGGTAGGCAGTCCGAAGCGCCGGGAAATCGGTCACGGTCGTCTGGCCAAGCGCGGCATCATGGGTGTGATGCCGAACATGGATGATTACCCCTATTCGGTGCGTGTTGTCTCGGAGATCACGGAATCCAACGGCTCCAGTTCCATGGCAAGTGTCTGTGGAACCAGTCTCTCGCTGATGGATGCAGGTGTGCAGATCGAGGCACCGGTGGCCGGTGTGGCCATGGGCCTGATCAAGGAGGGCGACCAGTTCGCCGTGCTAACCGATATCATGGGAGATGAGGATCACCTGGGCGATATGGACTTCAAGGTCGCTGGCAGTGCCAAGGGTGTCAATGCGCTGCAAATGGACATCAAGATCCAGGGCATCACCCGCGAGATCATGGAGACCGCCCTGGGTCAGGCCCGCGAGGGTCGGCTGCATATTCTGGGCGAAATGAACAAGGTTATCAGCGAACCGCGCAAGGAAATGTCCGAGTTTGCTCCACGGATCATCACCTTCAAGATCAACCCGGACAAGATCCGCGATGTTATCGGCAAGGGCGGTGTTACCATCCGTGCTCTCACCGAAGAGACCGGAGCCTCCATCGACATTACCGACGATGGCACCGTGAAGATCGCCTCCGTGGACAAGGCCGCCGGCGAGGAAGCCCGTCGCCGCATCGAAATGATCACTGCCGATGTGGAGGTCGGTAAAGTCTATGAGGGCCGGGTTGCCCGCCTGATGGACTTCGGCGCCTTTGTTACCATCCTGCCCGGCCGCGATGGTCTGGTGCACATCTCCCAGATCTCCAACGAGCGAGTCCAAAATGTCAGTGACAAGCTCGCCGAGGGGGATACCGTGATGGTCAAGGTGCTGGAAGTGGATAAGCAGGGGCGTATCCGCCTGAGCATGAAGGCGGTGGAAGAATCGTAATCAGCGAAGATCCGCAACAAAAAAGGACCTTCGGGTCCTTTTTTGTTTTCGGGTCCAAGGCTGTTCCGTCGAGCAAGAACCTGTCGCCCAAGTTCTTGGTACTCGCCCCTATTCCGCGTCGGTGCCGATATTGTCTTCCGTCCCAGCGATCAGATTGCGAATATTACTGCGATGACGCCAGAACAACAGCACGCTGATGATGATGGCGGCAATGAGCAGTTCCGGCGATTGGGTAATCAACCAGACATACACCGGGGCAAGCAGAAAAGAAACCAAGGCGGAGAGTGAGGAAATGCGAAAGGTGAAGGCCATGAACAGCCAGGTACCGATTACCGCCAGCCCCAGCATCCAGTTTACCCCCAGGTAGACACCGAGAGAGGTTGCCACGCCTTTGCCCCCCTGAAAGCCAAAGAAAACGGGGTAGAGATGACCGAGAAAGGCAGCCAGACCCACAGCGGCGATCACCCAGGGTTCGGGAAGCAGCCACTGGGCCAACAGTACCGGCAGCCAGCCCTTGAGGAAGTCGCCGGCTAAGGTAATGGCGGCGGCCTTCTTGCCGCCAAAGCGCAGCACATTGGTGGCTCCCGGGTTTCGTGAACCCTCCGAGCGAGGGTCGGGCAGGCCCATCAATCGACAGACGATGATGGCGCTGGAAACCGATCCGAACAGATATCCCACGACAATCAAGGCAATTGCGGTAATCATGATGGCTGATTGGAACCCGAGCCGGGGTTGTGGTCAAGCCATTCGGCTTGTCATTTGTGGCGCCCCCGGTACCATAACCGCCATTGGCTGTTTGACAATCTTTGCCGGAGTCCCATGGATATAATCTTCTTGCGCGATCTTGAGGTGGATGCAGTGATCGGCATTTATGCCTGGGAAAAGGCGATTCGCCAGAAGTTGGTCTTCAATCTGGAAATGGCCGCGGATATCCGCGCGGCGGCGGCCAGCGACAGCATTGACGATACCCTGAATTACAAGGCAGTGGCCAAGCGCGTAATCGCCTACGTGGAAGAGAGCCGTTTTGAGTTGGTAGAGACTTTGGCGGAAAACGTTGCCCGCTTGATTCTCGAGGAGTTTTCCGTTCCCTGGGTTCGTCTGGAACTCAACAAAGGTGGTGCAGTGCGTCAGGCCAAGGGTGTAGGTATACGAATTGAACGCGGCGAACCGGTCTGACCGTGGCGAGGGTATATGTCAGCATAGGCAGCAATGTCGACCGTCGTAACAACATAGGCAGTGCCTTGCGTGCCCTGGCTCGGGCATTCGGCACACTGCAAGCTTCGCAGATCTACGAGACGCCCGCGGAAGGTTTTAATGGTGACCCATTCTACAATCTGGTGGTGGCCTTCCGAACGGAGCTTCCCCCATTGGATCTGGCTGCCACGTTGAAGTCAATCGAGGACGGTCAGGGCAGGCGTCGGGACGTGCCGAAATTCTCCGCGCGTACATTGGACCTCGATCTGCTCCTTTATGATGATCTGATTTTGGCGCAGCCCGGCCTTAACCTGCCCAGAGACGAAATCGAGCGCTACGCCTTCGTCCTGGGGCCGCTGGCGGAGATCGCTTCCAGCCGCAGCCATCCGGTCAGTGGTCAGACTTACGGTTCCCTCTGGCGACAAATGAAGCCGACGGCGCAACTGCGTCCTGTGGCCACCGTCCGGGATCTGGACCCCAAAATACCACTCGAGGATATCGCATGAGCGAAATCGATAGTGAGGCCGTCAAAGCCTATCTGCTGGATCTGCAGGACCGCATCTGTACCGGCCTTGAACAGGCTGACGGTGAAGCCCGGTTTCAGGAAGATGCCTGGGATCGATCAGGTGGCGGAGGCGGGCGCAGCCGGGTGATGGCCGGTGGTGCCGTCTTTGAGCAGGCAGGGATCAATTTTTCCCATGTATTTGGTCCGGGGCTCCCTCCGTCGGCCACGGCACAACGTCCGGAGCTGGCCGGCCGTGGTTTCCAGGCCATGGGGGTTTCGCTGGTAATTCACCCCAAAAACCCCTATATCCCCACCTCTCATGCCAATGTGCGCTTTTTCATTGCTGAGAAGGAAGGCAGTGCCCCGGTCTGGTGGTTCGGCGGCGGTTTCGATCTCACCCCATACTACGGTTTCGAAGAGGACTGTGAACATTGGCATCTCACGGCAAAATCCGCCTGCGAGCCGTTCGGTGAAGAGGTTTACCCACGCTTCAAGCAATGGTGCGACGAGTACTTTTATCTGAAGCATCGCGACGAACCCCGTGGCATTGGCGGCCTGTTCTTTGATGATCTCAACGAATGGGGTTTTGAGCGCAGTTTTGCCTATCAACGCAGCGTTGGCGATCACTATCTGGATGCCTATCTGCCGATTGTGGAGCGCCGTCGCTATCATCCCTATGGTGAGCGCGAACGGGACTTTCAGCTCTATCGACGGGGCCGCTATGTGGAGTTCAATCTGGTTTACGATCGAGGAACCCTGTTCGGCCTGCAATCCGGCGGACGCACCGAGTCCATATTGATGTCGCTGCCTCCGTTGGTGAAATGGCGCTACAACTGGAGCCCCGAGCCCGGTACGCCGGAAGCGCGGCTTTACGAGGTCTTTTTGAAGCCGAGGGACTGGATCTGATCCGTATTGGCATTATGAACCACGTCAAGTGATGGCCAGAACTTTGGCACCTCTCACGGCGCCGCGTTTCAGTTCCACCAAGGCCCGGTTCGCTTCTACCAGTGGATAGACGGTGACCTCCGGCCGAATCGGAATGGCGGCGGCGATGGGCAGAAATTCGGCGATATCGAAGTGGGTGACGTTTGCCACGGTCTTGATTTCCTTCTCCTGCCAGAGGTGATCGCGGTAGTCGAGGTTCTGCATCAGCTTGAGGTCGGTATCCTCTTTACGGATTGCATTGATCACCAGTCGGCCGCCTGGGCGTAGATTGGCGAGCGCCTCCAGCACGGGTTTCCAGGCAGGCGTTGTATCAATGATCGCTTGAAGCCTTGTTGGTGCACGATCGGTGGTGTCTCCAGCCCAAACAGCACCGAGTTCCAGGGCAAATGCCTGGGCATTGCGGTCCCGGGAAAACACATAAACCGGGCTGCGCGGGTACAGATGCCGGATGATCTGCAGCACCAGGTGGGCGGAGCCACCGAAGCCTGTAAGCCCTACCGAATCCCCGTCGCGGATGTTCGCCAGACGCAGGGCGCGATAGCCTACCCCGCCAGCGCACAATAGGGGCGCGGCTTCGGCGTCGCTGAACAATGCCGGAATGGGATAGGCGTAATCCTGGGGGACGGTCATGAATTCGGCGTAGCCGCCGTTCACGTCACGCCCGGTGGCACGAAAACCGGATTCCAGATTCTCGTTTGGCGTTCCGTCCCCCTGGTGAATCCAACCGACCCCGACCCGATCGCCCAGACGATGCTTGTTGGCGTTCTCGCCCAGTTTGTCTACGCGACCAATGATCTCATGGCCTGGAACCACTGGAAGCTGTGGTGGGGCAGTGCGTCCTTCGATTTCGTCCAGTTCCGTGTGACAGACCCCGCAAACTGAGACGCGGATTCGGATTTCTCCGGCTGTCGGTTCGGGAACCGGCAAGTCGACCAGGGACAGGGGGGCGGCTTCCTCGCCTATTGGGCGGACTCGGTCGATAACCATGGCCTTCATGGTGACCTCACATGCGGCAATTTTGCTGGAAGTAATGCCTGATTGGATCGCGCAGCTTCTTGTGCTTGGACAAATGCGCGACTACTTTAAGCGGCTTTCCGGTCCGGTCGTACACCGGCGATGATATCAAGGAAATAGAGATTTTTGAGAATATCGTGGCCGCCCTGGATGACTGCCTCTGGGTCGGGATGGTTGATTTCCAAGGCGATTTCTTCCATTAGCTGTCGTCCGCTTTTACCGGAATCCGCCTGTAACGATTCCAGTAACCGGAAGGTTACCGGATTGACCTCCAGAAATCCCACCTCGTCCCGTCGATTTCGGTAAGCCACCAGCTGAGTGGGCTGTTCGGGGGCTTTCTCGGGTCGAAAGTCCGGCGAAATTTTGTGCACCGGATAGTGATAGGCAAGAAGCAGGACCAGTGGAGACAGGATGGGAATTTCATCCAGAAGATCTCCGCCTCGTGGAAGATTCTCGGGGAATTCCTCTTCCGAGATGGTTAGGACGACCTCTGCATACTCGTAATGGGCCAACTCTAGGAGAAACGGAGGATCTTCCGCTCTGGGTTGCCGCTCCTCTTGCAGGTATTGCAGAAATTCTTCGGGAAACTGGGGGAAGTAGGGTGTCTTGGATCGATGGTTGGCGAAAAAGTCTCGCGTCAGCGATTCCCACTCTTCATCTGCGTACAGTTCTCGCAGAACCGGGAAATTGTCCTGCAAGAAACCCTGGACGTTGTTGAATAAAAGCTCTCGGTAGATCGATGCCCGCCGCTCCTCCACGTCCAGGGGGCGCGGGAAAGTCTGAGGATCCCGGATATGGCGGGTAAGCTCCAGTTGCTTTCGAGCCAAGGGAGAGTTCAGGGTGTCAGGCAATAGCGGACTCGCCATGCCGCCCCCAGCGTTTCTGAATATCCACGATCGTATCCACCTCGGTCAGCAGGTCCGGCAGCGCTGGAATGTTGAAATCCCTTTCCAGCAATGTCGGGAAGACGCCAAACTGCCTATAGGCAGCATCCAGCAGGTTCCACACCGGCTCAATCACATCGGCTCCATGGGTATCGACCCGCAGATCCTCAGCCTCTTCGAAGTGGCCGGCGATGTGGGCGTAGGCGATGCGCTCTCCCGGCAGTGCGGCCAGGAACTCATAGGGGTCGTAGCCGTGGTTGATGCTGTTGACGTAGATATTGTTCACGTCGAGCAGCAGCCGGCAATCGGCTTCGACAATCACTGCGTTGATGAACTCGATCTCACTCATCTCCTGACCGGGTGCGGCGTAGTAAGAGACATTCTCGATGGCCAAGGGTCGCTCGATGATCTCTTGCACGCGGTGGATTCTGCCTGCGACGTGCCGCACCGCCTCTTCGGTGAACGGAATGGGAAGCAAATCGTACAGATGACCGTCGTCGCTGCAGAAGCTCAGGTGTTCTGAGTAGCAGCGGATGTCGTGCTGATCCATCAACTTCTTTATTGATCGCAGCAGTTCCTCGTCGAGTACGGCAGGGCCGCCAATTGACAGGGACAAGCCATGAAAGACAAAGGGATAACGTTCGGTAAACCACCGAAATTGCCGGCCCGTGGCTCCGCCGACGCCTATCCAGTTCTCCGGGGCCACTTCCATGAAGTCGACCTGACTGGGGGGGGCTTCGGAAAGCGGGCCCATGAGGGCCCGCCGAAAACCGAGACCGGCACCCCTTACAGGATAGTGCCGATGCTCAATGGTCATGAAGTAAACCTGGGCTTACTTGCTGCCGCCGCATTTGCCTTCGCCGCACTTGGCCGCAGGCTTGCTGCCACCACACTTGCCTTCGCCGCACTTGGCCGCAGGCTTGCTGCCACCACACTTGCCTTCGCCGCACTTGGCCTCGGACTTGCTGCTGCCGC
>JAGRGI010000131.1 GCA_020445565.1 Chromatiales bacterium | reverse complement strand
GGCGGTAGGATTCGAACCTACGAGTACCGGAGTCAAAGTCCGGTGCCTTAACCACTTGGCCACGCCCCAATGTTTGTTAGCGACTCAACCCCGCGCCAGTCGGGCACGCAATGGGGAGACGTTTTGCCCCCGAACCGCTCTGGCGTTCCAGACCTTGGGCGCCTGCCGGGCCACCGCCTCTGCTGCCGCCCGCTCGCCGAACCCGGCGAATACGCAGGCACCTGTACCGGTGAGCCGCGACTCGCCATGACGGCCCAGCCATGCCATGGCGTGATCGATTTCGGGGTACTCGCGCCGTACCAGCGCCGCACAATCGTTTTGATGCCGGCCGGCGAGGAAGTCGGCTATTGTCGTGATTGGGGAGTCCCGTGTCAATTCGGGATGAGCAAAAACCGCACCGGTGGACACATGCACCGGTGGGCTCAGCAGCACATACCAGAGCTCCGGCGGATCCACCTCCGCCAGCCTTTCGCCCACGCCCTCTGCCCAGGCGGCATGGCCACGCAGAAACACAGGCACATCCGCCCCAAGGCCCAGACCCAGTTCAATTAATGACGTATCGTCGAGCCCCAAGCCCCAGAGTCGATTCAAGGCTGCCAACGTCGTGGCCGCATCGGAGCTGCCTCCGCCCAGACCACCTCCGGAGGGAAGGTTCTTCTGCACGCGGATATGCACACCGCGGTCAAACCCGGTATGCGCTTTCAGCAGGCGTGCCGCCCGAACCACCAGATCCTGTTCGGTGTCCATGCCCGGAACGCGGTGATCGGTACTCACCACATCCTCGTTCAACACATCGAACCACAGTCGGTCTTCCCAATCGAGGAACTGAAACACCGTTTGCAACAGATGATAACCGTCGGGCCGCCGCCCGACGATGCGTAGAGTCAGGTTGAGTTTGGCCGGGGCGGGCCAGTAGTCGGAGTCCAACACTTAGCCTCGCGGAGATTGCCAGTCGCGGACGCTGAGTTTGATTCGGTAGGGCTCACGCAGCATCAGAACCTTGCCCGGCAGATCGGCGTCATAGTCGCTGTAGTCGATGCGCCAGGCATCTTGCTCCAACTGCTGCGGGCGGCCCTGCTCATCCAACTCGACGCGGTAGTCCGAGCCAGGCCGCGGCAAGCCCAATACCCAGTAGCGCATGGCCAGGACCGGCACCTCCACCTTCAGACTCTCCAGTAGCATGGCGGCCGGATCGGCGCCACTGAACTGCCCGCCCTTGGAATCGCGCACAGTCACGTAGGCACTGTCACCCTGGATCATGAACCGCCCCTGGCCCAGTGGCGCAATCAGCAGGATATCGTAGCGATCTCCGGCCTGTTTCCAGCGATAGGTGGCGCTCCAGCCGGTGATGTCCGACACGAAGGAGGCGCTGCCCTTGGCCTGCCATTCAGCCAATTCGCCGAGCGCCGCACGCCGTTGTTCCCATAAGGCTTGCCGAACCGGGTCCGCCGGCTTGGGTTGCAGTAGCCCGCAACCGCCGAGCAGGGCAAACAAGCCGGCCAGATGCAATAAAACCGCGCGCTTCATGAGCGCTTAGGGAAGGCGGGAACGAACGCGCAGCAGCAAGGCATCGTCCGGGTCCTTTTTCAACGCCGCGTCGATGATGCCGCGCGCCTCTTCCGCGCGCCCGGTCATCAACAGCAACTCACCCAGATGAGCGGCGATTTCGGCATCGGGAAGGGCCTCGTGAGCACGGCGCAGATAACGTTCCGACTCCTGAAAATTGCCCATGCGGTACAGAACCCAGCCCATACTGTCCATCACTGCGGCGCTGTCCGGCTTGACTGCCATGGCCCGCTGAATCAGCCCCAGGGCCTCGGAAAGACGCAGGTTTCGATCCGCCAGGGTATACCCCAGGGCGTTCAGGGCATCGGCGTTATCGGGTTCCTGCACCAGGATGGCCTGCAGATCGCGTTCAAGGATGTCGATTCGGTCGATTTTTTCGCCCAACAGGGCACGGGCATAGAGCAGGTCTATATTGCCCGGCTGCATCCCCAGTGCGTGATCGTAAACGGCCATGGCACCCAGGCTGTCACCGCTCTCGGCCACCAACTCGCCTTCGATGAGATACAGGCGCGACGCCAGCTCCGGCTGACTGCCACGCAGGTTTTCCAGTTCCTTGCGGGCACGATCGAGGTCACCCAGGCGCCCGATCATGAGAATCCAGCGCACCTTGGCGGCGATCTCGTATTCTCCGTCGGTGACCCTGGCGTACCAGTCCCGCGCGGCGGAAAAGTCATCCTTGTCCTCGGCGATCTGGCCCAGATAGTAAGCGGCCTCGTCCGCATGCTTACCCAGCTCCACCAAGCGGCTCAGGTATTCCTCTGCCGGCTTGCGATCATCCAATTGCAGGGCCAGCAGGGCCAGCGCATAAACGATCTCCGCATCGTCCGGGTTCTGCTCCAGCAGCACGCGGAATTCCTCCAGAGCCTCTTGATTGCGCTTGCTCTTGATCAGCATGCGGGCATAGGTAATGCGGGTTTCATAGTCCGTGGGCCTGGCCTCAACCAGTTCCTTTCCCAAGGCCAGGGCTTGGTCCAGACGACCGATATCCGCCAGGATACGGGCCTTTGTCAGCCGTCCCAGCGCCCAGTCTGGCGACAGCCTAATCGCCTCATCGATGGCGCTGACCGCCTCCTCCTGCGCGCCAGCCGGTACCGCCAGCAGGCTCAACAGGTAGTGGGCACCCGGTTCCGTCGGAAAACGATCACGCAGATCACGGGCCACCACAAGCGCATTGCCGGCATCCTCTTCTTTGCGCAGCAGCGCCAGTGCATGCCCGAAACCGGACAGGGGTGAGGAAGCGGTACGGATCACCTCGGCCAAATCCTCTGCGGCCGCCGCCAGTTCATTGCGCCGCAAATGCAGGGTGACGGCCGTTTGCACGGCCGCCGGCTGCCCCGGACTGGCCTCGCGCCAGATATCGAGTGCCTTCAGCGCTGAGTCATAGTCACGCGCAAACAGCGCGACGCGCACCGCCCGCTCGGCCACCCCCGGGTCGCCGCTCTGCTCGGCGGCACGAAGGTAATATTGTAGAGACTCGGCGTAGTGCTGACGCTGGCCGGCGATCTCCGCCACCATGATGTCAAAGAGCACGTCTTCGTCCAGCGGCCGGCTGGGAGTCTCAGCCTCTTCGACGATGGTCGGCAGCGTTTCGGCCGCCCTCTCGGGTGCTGACTCGGCAGGTTCCGGCGTCACGGCGGGCGTGCTCTTCTGAGGCGCCTGCGGCAACGTGGGCGAGCCGGCACAGCCAGCCAGGGCAGTCAACACGACCAAGGACAATAGTGTCCGAGCCTTGAAGCAAGACATCCGCATCGATGTTCATTCCTGTAGCTATGGTATGGCGCCGTCCAGGCGCCTGACCGTTTCGCCAAACTATACCGCAAGCCTGAGAGCCTGTCCGAGCGCCTCAGACCGGAAACTTTTGAGACCACAAAAACGCCGGAAGTTCGCCGCGATCACTGCCAAGCTTGTAATCGGCGATTTCATACCTCAGAATTCCGGGGTTTTCCCGGAATCTTAAGCATCTTCCATGCTCCTGCTGGCCCTCGGCATCAATCATAAGACCGCTCCTGTCGCCCTGCGCGAACGGGTAGCTTTTGCGCCGCAGGCGGTCCCCGAAGCCCTGCACGAACTCGCGGGCCTGTCGCCGGTTCGCGAAGCGGCCATCCTTTCCACCTGCAACCGTACCGAACTGTATTGCGGCAGCGAGTCGGATGGCGTGGAGGCAGTCACCGACTGGCTGGGCCGCTATCACCAGCTTTCGCTGGCCGAACTGCAACCCTACGTCTACACCCTGCCCGATCAGGAAGCGGTGCGCCACATGCTGCGCGTTGCCAGCGGCCTCGATTCCATGGTGCTGGGCGAGCCTCAGATCCTCGGCCAGATGAAAACCGCCTACCAGGCCGCCAACGATGCAGGAACGGTCGGGCGACTGTTGGGTCGCCTCTTTCAACATACGTTCTCGGTGGCGAAACAGGTGCGCACCGACACGGCCATCGGCGCCAGCGCGGTCTCCGTCGCCTTTGCCGCCGTCACCCTGGCACGGCAGATCTTCGGCGACCTGCAAGGCGCCACCGCCCTGATGATCGGCGCAGGCGACACCATCGAACTGGCCACCCGCCACCTCTACGAGCAGAAATGCGGCCGCATCATCGTCGCCAACCGCACCGCCGAGCGTGCCCACACCCTGGCGGCACAGTTCGACGGATACGCGATCTCCCTCGGCGAGATCCCGGCCCATCTGGCAGAGGCCGACATCGTCGTCTCCTCTACCGCCAGCCCGCTTCCCATCCTGGGCAAAGGAACCGTGGAAAGGGCCATCCGCAAGCGCCGCCACAAACCGATCTTCATGGTCGACATCGCCGTTCCCAGGGACATCGAACCCGAGGTCGGAGAACTTGACGATGTTTATCTCTATACCGTCGACGACTTGCAGGAGGTGATCGAGGAGAACCTGCGTTCGCGGCGAGAGGCCGCCAAACAGGCCGAGGAGATCATCGATGTGCAGGTCAGCCGGTTCATGGACTGGGTGCGCTCCCTGGACGCCACCGATCTGATCCGCTGTTTCCGCGAGGATGCCCAGCGGATGCGCGACGATGCCGTGGAAAAGGCCCTGCGCCAGCTGCGCACCGGCAAGGATGTGGAACAGGTCCTGGCGCAGTTGGCCAACCAGCTCACCAACCGACTCACCCACTGCCCCAGTCTGTGTATGCGTCAGGCCGGCGAGCAGGGCCGGTCCGATCTTCTGCTGGCGGCCCGTGAGCTGTTCCAGCTCAAGGACTAAACCGTATTGAAGCCCTCCATTCAAACCAAATTGGAATCCCTGGCCGACCGCTTCGAGGAAGTCGCGGCCCTGATGGCCGACCCGGAAACTCAAAGCAACAATGACCGTTTCCGCGAATTGGGCCGCGAATATGCCCAGCTGGAGCCCCTGATCCAGACCTTCCACCGCTATCAGAAAAATCTGGAGGACATTGAGGCCGCCAAGGCCCTGCTGGCGGAGAAAGACCCGGAAATGCGCGCCATGGCCAAGGAAGATCTGGCCAGCAGCGAGGCAACCGCCGAATCCCTGCAACACGAACTGCAGATTCTTCTGTTGCCCAAGGACCCCAACGACCAAAGTAACGTCTTCCTCGAAGTGCGCGCCGGCACCGGTGGCGCCGAGGCCGCCCTGTTTGCCGGCGATCTGGCGCGGATGTACCTGCGCTACGCCGAATTGAAGGGGTGGCGTACCGAGACCGTCAGCGAGAGCGAGGGTGAGCACGGCGGCTATAAGGAAGTCGTGATCCGAATCAGCGGCAACGAGGTCTATTCCCGTCTTAAATTCGAGTCCGGCGCCCACCGGGTGCAGCGCGTGCCGGAAACCGAATCCCAGGGTCGCATCCACACCTCCGCCTGCACCGTGGCGATCCTGCCCGAAGTGGAAGAGATCGACGCGGTGGATATCAACCCGGCAGACCTGCGCGTGGATACCTACCGTGCCTCCGGGGCCGGCGGCCAGCACGTCAACAAGACCGACTCCGCAATCCGCATCACCCACCTGCCTTCCGGCATCGTGGTGGAATGTCAGGATGAGCGCTCCCAGCACAAGAACCGCGCCCGCGCCATGTCCCTGTTACAGGCCCGCCTGCTGCAAGGCGAACGCGACCGGCAAACCGCCGAGCGAGCGGAGACCCGGCGCAACCTGGTGGGCAGCGGCGACCGCTCCGAGCGTATTCGTACCTACAATTTTCCCCAGGGCCGTATCACCGACCATCGCATCAATCTCACCCTGTACAAGCTCGATGCGGTCATGCAGGGGGACCTGGACCCGGTCATCGACCCCTTGGTTCAGGAATACCAAGCGGACCTGCTGGCCGAACTGGCCGACTAGTGTCGAAAGTCAACGAGGCCCTCGCCGAAGGCAGGGCCAGACTCCAGGGAGAGGAACGGGATGCAGCGCTGGAAGCGGTCATCCTCCTTGCCCACGCACTGAATCGCAGCCGCACCTGGCTGTATGCCTGGCCGGAGAAAGCGCTTTCCGAGCGGGAATACCAAGCCTATCTGGATTTGCTCCGACGCCGCGAAGCCGGAGAACCGATCAGCTACATCACCGGCACCCGGGGCTTTTGGTCGCTGGAATTGAAGGTCACCCCGGCCACATTGATACCCCGCCCCGAAACCGAACGCCTCGTGGAACTGGCCCTGCAGGGGCTGCCCCAAAACGCCCTCGTCGCCGACCTAGGCACCGGCAGTGGCGCCATCGCCCTGGCCCTGGCAACGGAACGACCCGATCTCATGCTGTTCGCCACGGACGCCGATCCAGAGGCCCTGGAAGTAGCCCGTGGAAACGCCAGGGAACTTGGTTTAACGCTCGATTTCGCACACGGAAACTGGTGCGAGCCCCTACCCCCCGAATCCTTCGATCTCATTGTCAGCAATCCGCCCTATGTGGCCGAGACCGACCCGCACCTGTTGCAAGGCGATCTGCGCTTCGAGCCCCGACAGGCACTGGCGGCCGGACCGGACGGACTGGATGACATTCGCATCATCGCAGCATCCTCGATGGCGCGGTTGAAAACGGGGGGGCGCCTGCTGATGGAGCACGGATGGCAGCAGGCGAAGGCAGTGCGCTCCATTCTGGGCCAGCAGGGTTATGAAGACGTGCGATCCTATCGGGATCTGGCGGGTCATGAGCGGGTCACGGGCGGTTTTCGCCCGCGTCGGCGAGGCCCGGTCTAGTCGGGACCGATTTCCACCAGATGATTTGGCAGCAGGTCGACCTGATTCGACTCCGGCGGAAAGGCTTCGGTCATCAGCGCAGCGCAGCGCTCCACGCCCCGTTCCATGCCCACGGCGATGTTTCCAGCCCGTACCGCAGCGACGAACTCGTCGATCACTCCCTGCCAACGGGTGTTGTCCACCTTCTCTGCTATGCCCTGATCGGCAAGAATCTCCACATAGCGCTCGGCGGCGGAAACGAAGAGCAGCACCCCGGCACGGCGTGGCGTAAGGTGCAGGCCCAGGTTGGTGAATTGTTCACGCGCCAAACGGTAGGCGCGGCGGCGCTTCACCGCGGCGGGGATCAGACACATCTTGATCGGCTCCCAACGGAACAGGCTGGCCAAGACGAAAAATACCGCCACTTGAAGCATGTAAGCCTGCTCCCAATCCAGACCGGCGTAAACCGCGGGAACCGGCAATAGCAGGGCGATCAAGGCAGCCCAGAGGGTGGGAATATACGGGTAGCTGTCTGCGGCACTCGCCAGCACGGTTACGAATTCCCCGCTGGTATCGGCCTCCGCCCGTTCCACGGCAGCGCGCAGACGCGCCCGCTGATTGGCATCCAGTATGCCCATATCACCAACTCCCGGAGGCGCCTCCGCCCCCAAAACTGCCGCCACCGCCGCCGAATCCACCACCATAGCCCCCGCCGGAGCCGCCACCGTAATAACCACCGCCGCCGCGAAGACTGCTGAACAAAAAGATCGCCGCAAGGACGCCGAACATGACGCTGAGGAAGATCGCCCCGGTGAGCCAGGCAGCCAGGGCCGTCGCTCCGCCGATGATGCCCAGCCCGACTGCCTTGCTGGCGAACATCGACCGAAACACGCTGCCAACCATGGCCCCGAGGACAGCGACAAAACCGATCAGGCCCTCCTGATCGGCATCCGCCGTGGCGGACCTGGTCGGCGCTTCATATTCACCCTTGATGGCAGCCAGGATCGCATCCACACCCTGTTTAACGCCGTTCGGATAGTCGCCGGCTTTGAAGCGGGGCAGGATTTCACGATCGATGATGGTCCTGCTCAAGGCGTCGGTGAGCGCGCCCTCCAGGCCGTACCCCACCTCAATGCGGACCTTGCGTTCATTGGGCACAACGATCAGCAGAACACCGTTGTTACGGTCCTTTCTGCCGATACCCCAGTGGCGGCCCAGTTGGTAACCGTAATCGGCGATATCCATGCCGTTCAGCGACTTCAGTGTAACCACCACCAACTGATTGCCGGTGGCCTTTTCATGGGCAGCAAGCACTTCGGTGATCGTCTGTCGCGTGGCCATATCCAGCAGTCCAGCCTGATCAACCACCCTCCCCGTCAAAGGCGGAAAGTCGATACCCGCCCAAACGGCCGCGCAAAACAGCGCTGCAAGGCACCACCAGCGCATTGTCGAGACCCTAATTGAACTGTACCTCCGGAGCCTTTTCGATCTGCTTCATCTCGTCTTCGGCGACGCTGAAATTCTGCTTGGGCTGTGCCTCCGGGTAGAGGAAATCCCGCCACCAGCGGCCCGGTATGGTGCGCAGCTCGGTGTTGTAAACCTTCACTGCCTCGATGTAATCGCGTCTCGCCACCGATATACGGTTCTCCGTCCCTTCCAGTTGAGACTGCAAAGCGAGAAAGTTCTGGCTGGCCTTCAGATCCGGGTAGCGCTCCACCACCAACATCAAACGGGAAAGTGCCGAGGTGAGCTGGGATTGGTTCTGTTCGAAGGACTTGAAGGCGTCGGGATTGCTGAGCACGTCCGGCGGCAGTTGCATCTGCGATACCTTGGCACGCGCCTCGGTCACCTGGGTGAGCACGTCCTTCTCATGGGAGGCATAGCCCTGCACCGTCTTCACCAGATTGGGAATCAGATCAGCGCGCCGCTTGTATTGGTTGACCACCTGGCTCCACTTGGCAGTGGTTTCCTCGTCGAAGGTCGGTATGTTGTTGATGCCGCAGCCCGTGAGCAGGCCAAGCAGAACGGCAATGGGGAAAAAGCGAACGAGCCCGCGCATCAGGTTCATGGGAGTCTCCGCCGATTATTCAATAGGGTTGTTGGATCATGGTCCAACAGGAAAGCAAGACGGGTCAACTTTTCCCATTGCACCCGAAAAGCGCGTCCAAACCCGGCATGGTGAGGAACTCCTTGAGCACCTCGATGAAATCCGCGGCAGTGAGCGTCATGTTCTCAAGGTAGAGATCGCGAATCGCCTGCAAGACATCCAGATCGAGTTGATCGGTGTCGCTCAAGTCAAAGGCGTCCATATTCCAATCGGCGAATTCGCGGTCTGTCACGGGTTGATCCAGCAGAACGTGCAAACTTTCATGTCGGGGATCCAGGATGAGCCGCGCCCAAAGCGCGCGTAGGGCCTCCTCCTCTCCCTCCACCACTTGTAGAAACTTTCCCCGGTGATGAAACAGTACGCCCGTTATGCCGTCACGGGCGTTATTCCGCTTGGACACCGCGCATATCTCATCGAGCATCGGCCCGATGTCCTTGTCACAGTCGTGAACCTGGCTGACGTAGGCAAGCAGGTGCATTTATTCCAGGGGGAGGCTCAAATCGCTCAAGCTCATACGCCGATAGTCGGCGGGTAGCTCGAAAAGTACCGGATTGATCGCCTTGTTCTCGCGAAAGGTAACCAATTCGCGCAAGAAACCCCGACCGTCGGATTGGCGAATCAGCAGGCCGTGATTCAAATGCCGAGTTGGCGCATAGACGTAGCGCGCCATTTCACAGGGATCGCGCAGTTCAGGGGGGATGCGGTCGATAGTGGTTAACTGCTCCCTGGCCAGCACAGTATGGTAGGCACGAAGTGCCGGCAGAGCGTCTTCGAGCATGCCGGGTACGGAGTAAACATCTTCGCAAACCTGCCCTCCCGCTGTGTAGCGATAATGTTCAGGCTCCGCGCCGCCCACTTGCGGAACATCCGAGACCTCGACGCGCGACTCACCCAAGGCCAGATCATCGGGCAGGTCAACGTGACCGACGGGTGGATGAATAATCAGGATGCTCCGGTCCTGGTCGTTAACGCTGTAGATGGTCTGTTCATCACCATTGAATAGCACAAAACCCGCGCTGTCGGGCCCAAAATCCGTTCGCATCGAATTGCCACGAACGATATACCGCACCATGGAAGAAGGTTCCCCTGGACGGCTCTCGTTATAAATCAGAGTCACGCCCGGTTGCGGCTGGTTCGGGTAGGCCAGCGCAGAACCGAGAATCAGCACAACGAAAACCAGTAATCGCATCGTCAAACCTCGTCTGAATTCGGGCTGCCAGCCCCTTACACAATCGCTATTGCTCGTCACGGGTATACGCTGCCGCCCTGGCCTCGCCCATCCTGCCGAGACGTAGCCCGACAAGTGTCCAGAGTGCTGCCAGCGCGACCCCTACCCAGGCGATCCCCGCCGTACCGAGCCCCAAAGCCCCAAGACCGGCGAACAGCCAGCCACTGACCGCATCGCCGCCACGATAGACCAGCGTATCGATGACATTCTTGGCCTTGTATTTCTCGCGCTGCGAGACGAGCGTAAACAACATCTCACGGCCCGGCTTGGTAACGGCGTAATTACCCGCTCGCCGCACCACCTGAACAGCCGCCAGCACGGCGAAAACCGGGAACATCGCCAGCAAGGTGAAGCCGACAAGCATCAGCGCTGGCAATAAGGCCAAAGTGACCGACAAACCCAGGCGGGTCGCCAGACGCGCCGTAACAAACAGTTGCAGCAGGATCGTCAGGCTGTTCACGACCAGATCGATCAGGGCGAAAGCCTGGGTACGCTCCGCACTGTCGGCAAAGCTCGCTTTCACCACCGCCGCCTGCTCGAAGTATAGGAAAGTCGCGAGGCTGGTGTAGCACCAAATGAACACACCGATCCACAACAGATAACGAGAACCCGCCAGCAGACGTATGCCCTCCAGAATGCCGCCGCCCAAGCCCTGCTGCTGTACGGGTGTTGAGCCGGACTGCCTGCTCCGCCAGGTGAAAAGCCGTAGCGCGCAGACCAGGGCCAACAGCATCAGCAGGGCCGCCAGGGGCAGCAGGCCATCGGGCTGAACCCTCCCTACCAGCCAAGCCGCCAGCCCCGGCCCGGTGATGGCACCGGCGCTGCCGCCCGCGGCGATCAGTCCGAACACTCGGCGCGACTGGTCCGGCCGGAACAGGTCCGCCATGACGCTCCAGAACACAGAAACCACGAACAGGTTGAACACACTCAACCAGACGAAGTAACTTCCCGCCACCCAGGCCGGCGCGATCTGCCGGTCCATGGCGAGGTAGAACAGCAGAATGTTGACGATGAAAAAGCCATAGACCGCCGGCACCAGCCGCCGCGAAGGCAAGCGGGTTGCCGCCCAACCAAACAGCGGGGTAACCAACAACATCGCCACGAAGGTGGCGCTGAACAGCCATGGCAACTGGCCGAGACCGGCCCGCACGCCCATTTCGTCGCGCACCGGACGCAGAAGGTAATAGGCGCTCAGCAGAAAGTAAAAATAGGCGAATGCCCAAAGTACCGGGGCCAGCTCCCGGTCTTCGATGCGAAACCAACGCCGCAGTAGCATGCTCACGCCATGCCCATCCGCTTTGCGGTGTGCACGGTGCTCAAATGGATGTCAACGATGTCTTCCAGGACCTGTGCATAGCCTCCCCCCAGAGTCACGGCCAGCGGTATGTGGGCAGCCCGACAGGCCGCGACGACAATCTCGTCCCGCTGTCGCAGGCCCTCCTTGGTAAGCGCAAGTCTGCCCAGTCGATCACTTGCATAGGGGTCGGCGCCTGCGATATAGATCACCAGATCGGCACGAAATTCTGCCAGTTTCTCCCATGCCATCCGCAACGCGTCGAGATAGTCCTCGTCGCCGGTGGCATCGGCCAAGGCAATATCGAGGTCGCTGACCGACTTGCGTACCGGGTAATTGCCTTCGCCGTGCATGGAAAATGTATAGATGGTTTCGTCGCCCGCAGCGATCTCCGCGGTGCCGTTGCCCTGGTGTACGTCCAGATCCACCACCAGTATCCTCCTTGCCTCGCCACTGGCTTGCAACGCACGAGCGGCGACAACCGTGTCGTTGAACACGCAGAAACCTTCGCCATGATCGTAGCAGGCATGGTGGGTGCCACCGGCAAGATTCACCGCAATGCCATCGGTCAGAGCCGCACGAGCCGCCGCCAGCGTCCCCCCGCAGGAACGGCATGAACGCTCCACCAGAGCCTCGGACCAGGGAAAGCCGATGCGACGCATCTCCCGATCGGTCATGTACCCGGCCAGCATTCTCGACACATAGTCGTCTGCGTGGGCACGAGACAACTCATCGGCACAGACGGGTTCCGGTTCGAACAATTCCGCCGCATGCAAGACGTGCTCATCCAGCAAGCGCTCGCGCAGGCGACGATATTTACCCACCGGGAAACGATGCCCAGGCGGTACGGGGATGGCGAAACGGTCAGTGAAAAAGGCTCGCATCGAACAGAGCCGCCGCGAGCAGGCGGCTTGGCGAGTCGCTCATGGTGGAGTTAAGAATAGCCGGACTTGTCCTGTACGAACTCGCTGTCAGCGGTAAAACAGCAGAACGACCGCCAAGGAGACGCCATTGCCGGCAGCGTGCACCAGAATACCGGGTACGAGGCTGCGCAGGCGCTCGAAGGCCCAGGCCATGACCAAGCCGCTCCAGAACACCGAAAGAAAGCCCGGCAGGGAGTAGAGGTGCAGGGCGCTGAAGACAATCGCACTCAGCAGCGCGGCGGACCAAAACGGCATCACTGCCCTCAGGCTGACATACAACAATCCTCTGAACCCGATCTCCTCGAACAGCGGTGCCCAGACTACCAGGTTGATAGCGCTGAAAAAATTGCTGTCCCAGGGACCGAAAATCATACGTTCATGGAGACTCTCGGACCAATGCGCCCCCCACCCCAGGTGCCAGGTCCCCCAGGAGATGAGGAAGGTCCCACCCCAGTCGAGGAGCAAGACCACCCCCAACACCGCAGGCAGAGATTTCCATCCACGAAGCGGGCGATTCAAACCGAAGGCGTCGGCAAGGCTCAAGCCACGCGGGGACAATAAGCGCCGCTGAATCAGCCAAAGCATGGGCAGTGAAGCAAACAAGGTGCTCCAGGACGCCAGAAAGCCTGGCCGAAAATAGGGACCGGCGTAGATCTGCAAGAGTATCGAAATACTGACGCCCAGCACCGCCGCCCGTAACGTGACACCGATACCCTCGCCAAACGACCAGGGTTGCGCCAGGGCAGCCGCCTGCCAGGGGGGATCTCGTTGAAAGCTGCCGAGACAGTGAAGAAAGCGCAGGCCCACCATCGCAGTAACGAACAAGATCGCCGTCAGCAAGAGCAGCCGGTGCCTGGCAGAATTGGCATTCTCCTTCAGCCGATCTGTCAGTAAGCTGGCAAGTTTGTCATCCGCGTACCATCGCGTCAGCTTTAAACGAAGCCGGTCCGAGGCCCATCCCCAGGGCAGCAGGGCGGCGCCTGCCCTGGCCTCTGCCGCGGACAACACGGCTTCATCGTACAGATAAGCCTGACGTACCGCATCGGCCATGGCAGATGCCTCCAGATCCTCATCCATGCGTGTCAGGACACGTTCCAATTCCATCAGTCGCCCAGCCTCGCCGAGCGCCACCGCAACCCGCGCCAGAATATTGCGTACTGTCCAAGGTTGCGCCTGCTCGCGCTCTCCATGCAGATAGGCCAGGACCTCATCGGCCATGCCCAGGGATTCATCCAGAACCGCATCAGGCGTTCCGAACAAAGCGCGATGCAGGAGTTTTTCCCAGGACGGGAGGGGTGGGTAGGATTCGTAAAAACCGAGATGCCGGTCAAGTACGCGACCCAGGGATTCGGCTGGATACTGGAGATCGTCCAGCCGGCTGTGGCCGACACGCGTGGCCACCGCAAAGGCAACCAGGCTGATCAGTAATAGAGCAAGACCGATTCCCAACCAATCGGTCCGCGGCAGCGAACCCATGGATTGAACCTCCCCCGGAGCGGCATCATTGCCGATTTTCCGGAGTGTTAGCCAAGACCCTTACGTCTGTTAACAGAGCGTCGCAAACTCCGTAACGCACGCCCAGCAAGGTCAGGCACAAGCTTACTACCACCAGGGACCCGCAGCCAACAGGGCACTGGGCGTGTCCCGCACCACAGGAACGGAAATTTCGACCGGTTGGAGTTGTAGCTGTGTCTCAGACGCAGGAGCGTGTGGGTTTGCAGGATTTTCTACCGGGCCCGAGTGACACCGGCCATGAGAGCTAAGAACCCTGCCGGTTGTGATCTCGTAGACTTGTACCATGGTACACCCCCGAAGTTGCAGAAGGAGCCGAAAAGTGGCCGATTCGCTTGTGGATTACCGAGGCACTTTTCACGCCAACATCAGGCATAGTGGCTGTGCGATGGGAAGGCTTTCAAATCCAGTATTGCAGAGACAGTAACTTATGCAACCTTTCTAATGTAAATTATTTTTTCAGTGTACACCGATATAGCCATACGCGGGCGCCAGGCACCGCCACTTTCTGGTGCAATGTGTTGTCGATTCGTTCAATCGGCTTCTCGGCCCTGCGCACAACTCACCCCCAATGCCAGCAAGGCAAAGAACCAGGCCGCATTGGCCGGTATCTGCCAGTTGAAATCCACCAGGGCATGCGCGCTCAGCGACAGGCAGGCCACCAGCGAGCCGAATAACAGGCTTCGGTACAGCGGGTCTCGACGGTGTCGCAGGCCGCGAACCATGGCCAACAACAGCGAACCGACCGCTGCCGTCAGCAGCCCCAGACCGACAATGCCCTGCTCAACCCACACCTCCAGGTAGTCGTTGTGGGCATGATCGTAGAAACGCGCGCCCAGTTCACGATCCTTGTACAAGGGAAACACCGAGCGAAAACTGCCTGGACCGGTGCCGATCAAGGGATAATCCTTAACGATGTTCCAGCTCACCTGGCGAATCAGATCCCGATTGTTTTCCAAACCGATTTCTGACAGTTTTTTTCCCAGCGGCCCGCTTCCCGTCCACAACAAGGCCCCTACCGCCACCGCCAGCAAGACGGGCAGCCAGCGTAATTCGCGATGCTCTCCACCGCGCATTATCAGCAAGAAGAATCCGAGAGCAAAGGCCAGGACAAGGGCGAACACGCCACCGCGCGAACCGCTCAAAATCAAGGCCGTGGCCATTATCAGCAGCAGCCCCACCCACAGAGCGCCCGTACCCAAAAGGAATCGACTCAAGGTCCGGATTGCCGCCTTCCAACCGCTGTGATCTCTTCCAAACTCCGATTTGGCGAACAGCAGGGCAACCGTCATCGGCAGCGCCAGTTCCATGAAACCGGCAAAATGGTTGCGATTGACAAAACTGCCAGACAAGTCCACACGCCAGGCAGGCTTGGGGACGAAGGTATGGATGTTGCCGGTAAAGAAGTCGGCCAGGCCCAGAACCGCCTCCAACCCACCCACGGCAACCAGGGCGACTGCCAGTCCTCTTCGTCGTTCCCGCCGGTTGAGTTGAACCACCAGCAAATAAAAAATGCCCACGTAACAGGCGGACCTGAGCCAGGCATCCAGACTGGCTCCCGGATCCAGGCTAAGGGTGTGCCAGGAGGACGGCGAACTCCCCAGGGCATAGCGGTAAACCATAGCGGTGGCGGGCGAAACCAGATCGATCACCCCCAAGGGCAAGGGAAGCAGATAGCAAGCCAACCACGCCAGCCATATCAGCAACAGGGTCAATGGCCAGCGCGCCGCGACAGGCGGCGGCACGGCGCCATGGCGTAGGAAAAACAGCGCCAGCAGCAGAAATACGCCGCAGGCCAGCAGAGCCCAAGCCCAGGTCCGATTGCTGCCCAACGGGACAGGCGCCCAGGCAAGCAATGCCAACAAGGCGAAGAAGCGAGGCTCGGCGATCAAGGCCCGTGGAAAAAAGGGGAAACTCAATGGCGTTCCCGCGCTGCGAGCAGGCGTTCCAACATGGCCCGATCCGCCTCTCGTTGCAGGGCATCACGGATCAGAGCCTCGCGATTGAAATGCACGGCCATGCCGATAGCCGAGGGAGCCTGATGCTCCAAAGTCTGAAACAGTACGGTGGCGAGGCGGGCGCGCAAGTCCTCATTCAAGCGAGCCCACAAAGAAAATCCCACCCACAACACCTTGCGTTGCACGCCCGGCTCGGCAGGTCCCAATACCATGGCCTTGTCCAGGGGAGCGAGGATTTCTTCCAGCGGAAACCCTATCAGCAGCCGCGCCTGGGCCAGGTGCGCCCAAGCGAAGGCCCAACCGGGTCGCAGACGCAGGGCCGTTTGGTAGTACCCGATGGCCTGCCGGCGCCAGGGACTGGACTCCATGGACCAGGGCGTGCCGTCGCGGGTGATCCACTCACTCATGCGCCCAAGATCGGCGGCCAGATCCGCATCCCAGGGGCGCAGACCATGCGCCAGTTCGAGGGACTGAAGATCCCGCCCGGCCTGGGCCGCGACACTTTCCGGATTGTTCCTGGCCCACGTCGCCAGTCTGTCGCGGGGCCCCACCGTCAGCAGGTCGGCAAAGGCGAAACTGAGCGTGTAAGCAGCCAGTACGAGTAAAGCCAAGGCGAGCAGAGAGCGGCTCATGCGCTTCAGCGGGGCGCGGGGGTGTCGGATACCTGCTCCCCTTTTGCGTATCCGTAATAGCTGGCGTCGTAGTGATAGTAATGCCCGCCGTAGTAGGCCATGCGCTTCAGGTCCGCCTGGGCCAGCACCACCCCCAAGGGCCGGATGTGCGCCTGACGCAGACGCCGCAGAGCATCCTGCACCATCCTTCTGCCCGTATGTTCGGCCCGCACCAATAGCACGTTGGCATCGGCCAGGTGGCCAAGGACAATGGAATCGCTGACTGGCAGCAGGGGGGTCGCATCGATCACGATGTAGCGGTATTCACTTCTCAGCTCCACCAACAGTTCACGAAAACGATTGGATGAGAGGTATTCCAACGGATTGGCCACGCGGAAACCGGCCGGCAACAGGAAAAGATTTTTTTCGTCCGGATCGCGGACGATGGCGTCCTCCTGGGAACATTTACCCGCCAGAAGCTCCGTCAAGCCGGCCCTGCCCTCCAGGCCCCAGAGTTGACTCAGGCGCGGCTTGCGCAAGTCCGCCTCCACCAGGAGCGTGGTGCCGATCTGAGCAAAGGAGGTGGACAGATTGGCCACCAGCGTACTCTTGCCCTCCCCCGAGGTGGCGGAGGTAACGAGCACCACTTGCGGCACGTCTTCCAGTCCGGCGAACAGGATGGCGGTGCGTATATGGTTGACGGCCTCGGCAAAGGGGGAATGGCGTTCGTCACGCACCAGGCGTTCTGCCGTCCTGCGCCGGCGTGCGCGCCGATTCAGCGGCAGAATGCCGAGCAGGGGCAATTGCAAACGCTCCTCGACCTCCTCGCCCGTATGAAAGCTGTCGTCCAGGCGTTCGCGCAGAAAGGCCAGCCCAATCCCCAGAAACACCCCGAAAACCAAAGAGGCGGCGATAATGCGCGCCTTTCGGGGCTTCACCGGCCCCACGGGCGGTGTGGCCGGGTCCACCACACGGATATTGGACACATCGTAATCGCCTTTGACATCCGTCTCCTGAAGTTGGGCCAGGAAAGTCTCGTAGACCCGACGACTGTTCTCCACCTCCCGCTCCAGATTGGAAAGCTGGAACTCCTTGCCGCGCAGGCCACGGATCTCCGCCTTGTGCTTTTCCACCAACTGACCGATACGCCGCTCCTGGGCCGCCGCCACCTCGTGCTCCTTGCGAACGCTGTCGACGACCTTGTCAATCTCCTGGTCCAGCCGCCGACGGGCCTCTTTGAGGTCCGATTCAGCGGCAATCATCTTTGGATGCTTTGGACCGTAACGCTCGGACAGCTCCGAGACCCGCCGCCCCAGGCGTGCGTATTCTTCCTTCAGGGTCAGTACCAGGGCGTTTTGCAATACCGGCCCCAGGGATTCGTAGTTGCCACGCTTGGCGCCGATACCCTTGACCTGTTCGTAGCGAATCTCTGCCTCGCTACGTTGGCTTTGGGCCCGCACCAGCTCAGAAGTCAACCCGGCCAGACGCGAGGCCACCAGTTTGTCGGCACTGGCGCTGTCCAGCAGCCCCTCACGACGGCGGTAATCCTGAAGTTTTTTCTCGGATTCCTCCATGCGGGCACGCAATTCTTCCAACTGATTGTCCAGGAACGCCGTGTTCTCCTGCGCTTCGGACCGCCTCGCATGGGTATTGAAATTGATGTAAGCGGCCGCCACGGCATTGGCCACCCTGGCGGCAAGCGCCGGGTCCCGCGCATCAAAACTGAGCTGAATGATTTTGCTGCGTTTCCCGCCGCTGATCACCAGATTGCGCTGCAATTGCTCCACCAGCTCCGCGCGGCGCTGATTGTTGTCGTCCGCACCCCCCTGCGCCTCCCGCCAGCGCTCCGGGATCCAATCGCGCCAGTCAATGCCGAACCAGGGCTCAGCAGAGGCCTCAGGCGCGGTTTGCCGTTGGGGCGCGAAATTCGGATCTTCGGCCAGTTGCAGCCGATCGATGACCTCTTCGGCAATCGTGCGACTGCGCAGGATTTCGTACTGCGTTTCGTAGAACAACCACATCATCGACGTGCCCGCCACCCGCTCCTTGTCGCTCACCCCCCCAGGCAGGGGCTCGGCGAGCAACTTGGCATCGGCACGGTAGATAGGCGTGGCGGAAAAGGCGGTGAGCCCCCCGAGCAAGGCTGCCAGCAGAGCAAGATTGAAAATACCGAACTTGTGCCGACGAAGGGTTCGCAGCACATCGGCGACAAGTGGTTCCGGCTTTGGCACGGTGGCTTGCGGCTCATACTCCGGCGGCGGCTCGGCCATGCCGGGCCGTATGGGAATCGCGACCGGGGAGTTGGGTTGCAACGATGCCATGGCGTATCAGAAAAAACTCTCCCCCACGGTAATCACATCGCCCGGACTCACCCGCGTACCCAGGCTTGCTGCCTCCCCGGTGGCATCGGATGCGGACTCGCGTACCAAGGTGATCTTGCTTTTCGAGGCCCGCTCCGTAAACCCCCCGGCCAAGGCCACCGCCTTTTGCACCGTCAGGCCGTCCCGGTAAGGATAGCCGCCGGGATTCTCCACCTCACCGTTGACGTAGAACAAACGGTATTCCACCACCGAAACGTTCACCTCCGGCTTGCGCAGATAGCCATCGGCCAGCCGCACGGTGAGATCGAACTCCAGCTGCCGAGCCGTTCTGCCCCGCACCATCACCTCGCCAAGCAAGGGAAACGAAATCGTCCCATCCCCCGCCACCCGCACCCGCTCCAGGCTCAGGTCGTCCTCACCGAATACGATGATACTGATCAGATCACCGGCAGAGATGGAGTATTGGCCGCCGTCGTCGGCTGTTGCGAAACCGGCATAGCAGGAAAGAAGAAAGAGCAGGATGCGATTCATTGCGGTCCGGGAGATACTGGTTTCTGTGATTTTAGCACCCAGAAATCCGGATTGAGGCTCTGTTTCGGCTCTAGCCGGGACATTCCGGCTTTGAGCCATGGTAATTGCTCTCTGACACCGTCGTGGCAACAGGCGAAACCACGCCCGCAGCCTCTCTACGCGCTATGTATCAGTCATGGCTGTCGGACCTGGCTTGCCGGAGCTTGCCTTCCTTGCGCATATCGCCATTCCAACCTTTGCGCAAACCGAGCAGTGCCAGCCCGCCCATGGTCAGGAACAGGCTTTGCGGCGCGGGAACACCATTGGCCGGTATGGCGGTGACGTCAAAGGCGAAATTGGGATTGTTCGGGTCCTGATTCAGCACGATCAGATTCGGATTGAAGAGCGGACTTCTGGGATCGATCAGCGCCAGATTGGCGGGGTCGCCAAAGGCAGCCCGCGCGGTCTGTTCCAGCACCAGTGTGCCGGGCGTGGCCGCGTCAGTGAAGGCGAAATAGTCCACGGTGAAGCGACTGCCCTGCCCAATGGGCCCCAGGTCCAGGGAGATCATCTGAGCCGGAGCCACAAACGAGTGGATGAAGTTGTTTGGATCATCGTCGGCACCGGGCGTGAAAACAGGAAAGTTGGCCGGGTTCGCCCCAAAGGTCGACAGAGAGAAATTGCGCTGATCCTGCGCCGCCTCCAGATCCGCAGTGAAGCTATAGATCAGGTCGTTGCGGAAACGGATCTCCGCGCCCAAGGTGGCGGTGTAGGGATTGGTCAGATCGTACTCGGCGGAACTGGAATTGATGGTCAGACGCATGCCTCGCAGCAAAAAGTTGAATCGGTGATTGGCCGTGATGCTGGCGTCAAAGCTGGCGGAATAGTCCAGTTCCGAGCGTACCTCAAGATCCGGTGTATTGTGCTGATAGGCCCGGGATACCCCTGTCGGCACGGTTGAAAGTGCGGTCAACACATCATTAGAGCCAGCAAACGATCCCAGTACGAAGTCCGCCGTCGACACGGCCCCGCTACTGAAGCCGAAGGCTTGTCCAAAGGGGCCAAACCGTTCGACCACCGCTCGCGCACGCCCGGTGTCCGGTGGTTCGGTCTTCGACTCGCTATCGAAAGCAACCTGCGTCCCCTGCTCGGCAGCGCTTACACTGACATCCACCGTTCGTACCGCTCCCATGGGAACCGGTAGTGAATGCGCCGAGCCGGCCCCTAGTCCCGCCGTTGTAATCAGCAAGGCGGCTGAAAAGGATCTGTTGCGTACTGTGTTGCGCATGGCGTGCTCTCCGAAATGACAGTCGTGCATGGAATACGAACGCCAGTGGAACGCGGTTCGATCAGCAAACGGAATTTCGCTGGTGACCCACATTTCACGCCCCTGTGCCCGACAAAGCCTCCACAGCATCAGAGCGCATTCACGTGATAGCGCGTGACGACTTTCGATGCTCTCACGTCGGCTTTGAGTGCGCAGGCGCCGTTGGCCTATGCTCAGTAAGTGAAGAATCAACCAGAAGGCATGGGCATGTCAGAAGCATCCTTGAGTTTCGATCGCCGAGCCTTCCTGGTTCGCCGACGTCTTGTGTTCACCGTTCTGGTGGCGGCTTACATCACCGTGTTCTTCCATCGCATGGCACCGGGGGTGGTGGCGGCGGATCTGGCAAAAACCTTTCAAACCACCGGGGCGGCATTGGGTTCGCTCGCCGCCGCCTACTACTACATCTACACCGCCATGCAGATCCCGTCCGGTGTGTTGGCGGATACGCTCGGACCGCGCCTCACCGTGGCCTTGGGTGCGCTGGTGGCGGGAGTTGGGTCCGTACTGTTCGGCATGTCCCCGGACTTCGATACCGCAATTGGCGGACGCCTGCTGGTGGGCCTGGGTGTTTCCGTGGTGTTCGTCGGTCTGATGAAATCCAATGCGCTCTGGTACGCCGACCGGGAATACGGCCGCATCAGCGGCATAACCCTGCTGATTGGCAACCTCGGTTCCATCCTGGCGGCCGGGCCCTTGGCTCTGCTGCTCACCCGGATCAGTTGGCGGGAGGCTTTCATCGGCGCAGGCATACTCTCGCTGCTCATCGCCCTGGCCAACTGGCATTGGGTACGCAACCGTCCCCAGGACTGCGGTTTCCCGTCGATTCGCGAACAGCAGGGGCTAACGCCATCGCCGCCCCGCGACCGGCATTGGTGGCACGATCTCCAGGAGGTACTGAGAAAACGTGCCATCTGGCCCGGATTCTGGGTCAACCTCGGCATGACGGGGACGCTTTTCGCCTTCGCCGGACTGTGGGGTGTTCCCCTCATGCGTGACGTCTTCGGCCTGGACCGCTCGGCCGCCTCGTTATACACCACGCTGACCCTGGGCGGATTTGCTATCGGGGCCTTCTACGCAGGGACGCTGTCGGACAGGATCGGCCGGCGCAAACCGGTGATTCTGGGCAGCTCCGCGCTATCAGTCGTGGCCTGGCTGGGGTTAATCCTGCTTCCCTGGCAAACGGGCTGGTCCGGTGGACTGCTGTACGCCCTTCTGGGGTTCGCCGCCGGTGGCTTTGTCGTAACCTATGCCTCCGCCAAGGAATTGCTGCCCGCCAGGGTATCGGGGATGGGCATCGCCCTGGTCAATACCGGCCTGTTCCTCGGTGCGGCAATCATGCAGCCGTCCTTCGGCTGGGTGCTCGATAAAAGCTGGGATGGAGCACTGGTGGATGGCGTGCGGATATATACACGGGAAGACTACACGAACGGACTCTGGCTTTCCCTGGGCGCAGCCGTGTTGGCGCTGGTGGCGGCAACACGCATTCGCGAGACCCACTGCCGGCACGAATAGGGGATCAGAAACAGCCAACCGCGCTACCGCCTATGCGGACTGTTGCATTAGAGCCGATGACCAAGCCCGGACCAAGGGGCGATACGCACCCAGAACAGCGGCCGGGATAGCGCCGGGCGACTGCTCGCCCCTGCCCCATCGTCACCTTTGAGCTAAGTGCCGAACCACTCTGCATGGACGGACAGGTCGGTGTCGGGGTCGATGGTCAGCTCGATCAACTGCGGGCCGGCTCGGGTCAGCGCCTGGGCAATTCCTTCGTCCACCCCTTCGGCATCGAGGCGCTGAAAATGCAAACCGTACAGTTCGGCAATGCGTGCCATGGACAACCCGGTGGGGGTGAGCCAGTAGCGTTCGAAGCTTTGCAAGGTTGCCTGCGGCAGGTGCCGGAAGATGCCGCCGCCGCCGTTGTTGATGACGACGAACAGTATATCGCTCTGGCGGGCCGCCAGCAGTCCGTTCATATCGTGGTACAGGGACAGATCGCCCAACAGGGCCACGGCCCGTCCGGCTCGACCGCGTGCCAGCCCCAGGGCGCTGGAGACATTGCCGTCGATGCCGCTGGCGCCGCGATTGCCAAATACGGCCAGGGGAGCCGTACGTCCCTTCATGAACCAGTCCACCTCCCGCACGGCCAGGGAATTACCCAAAAACAGCAGGCCGTCGGCCGGCACATGCCGCTCGATGGCCCGCACCAGGAGCCCTTGCAGGGGGAGGTTGTCCGCCCGATCGATACGCTCGGCTGCTATCGACTCAGCGCGGAGTATCCGCCGGGTGGATTGCAAGGCAACCGGAACGGGAAGCCGATCGTTTAGGCTACGGCAAAATTCGGTCTCGTCGGCAACGATCGCGCGGTTCAGATGGCCGTCGGGGTCATAGAACTCTCCAAAAGGACGAACCTGTACCCGCGCGTGCTTTGCCAACCAACCCAGCAACACCTTGGAGACCGGCGCGCCGCCGAAATGCAGCACCCTCTCCACGGACAGATCCAATGTCCGCAGCCAATTGTCGTATAGCCCGCAGATGCCCTTACGGTCGTGTCCACCGCAACGCAGATTGGAGAGTGGATCGGCCAGGATGGGCCAATCCAACCGCCGGGCCAGATCGCTCAAGGCCCGGGCCAAACCCGCCTGTGACGGCAAAGGTCCGGCGACGATCAGGCCGCTGCGCCCGCGCAGGTCTTCGGCCAGGTCGTCCAACCCGTCACCGGCTTTCCTCATCCTGGTTGGGGCCGGCGGTTTCGTGATCGGCCTGTGCGGTGGCAGATCTTTGGGTACCAGGGGTTCAGCCAGGGGGACGTTGATCTGAACCGGGCCCGGTTGCTCGCCCAAGGCGGCATCCAGGGCCAGATTCAACAGTGTGTCCAAGCCGCTGAATTGGGCATTCGGAACGGGCAGGTCGATACTTTCGCGAGCATGGACACCGAACATGCCGGGCTGCCATACGGTCTGATTGGCGCCCTTGCCCCTGAGCGAGGGCGGACGATCGGCGCTCAACAGGAACAGGGGAACGCAAAGCTGGCTGGCCTCAACAACAGCGGGCAACCAGTTGGCGGGCGCGGACCCCGAAGTGCAAACCAGGGCCACCGGCGCACCCTGTCCCCGTGCCAGCCCCAAGGCGAAGAAGCCCGCACAGCGTTCGTCCGGGAGGACATGGGTGACGATATCCGGATGACGGTCGGCGGCCAGCACCAAGGGTGTGGAACGGGAGCCAGGGGAGATTACGGCATGACCCACGCCGGCGGAAACCAGGTGATTCATGATCATGTCGCACCACAGCAGGCCAGTGGTGGCGACTTCGGCGTCACTCATGCGGATCGGAGCGCCTGTAGCATGGAATCGAGTTTCCACTCGGTTTCGCGCAATTCCGCCTCCGGATCGGAGTCCGCCACGATGCCGGCGCCGGCGGAAAGCTCGGCGACGCGGCCACGAATCCTGGCGGAACGCAGATTGACATGCAGATCGCCGGACCCGTCCGGCAACATCCAGCCAAAACCGCCGCTGTACCACCCACGCCGCTCCTCGCCATTCCTGCTCAACCAATCCAGAGCGGATTCACGCGGATAGCCGCCGACGGCGGGCGTGGGGTGGACCTGCGCCGCCAGTTCCAACAGATCGCCTTGTTGCAGACGGCCACGCACCGGGGTCCAGAGATGTTCCACACCCGCCTGCCGGCGAATGCGTGGACGGGAAGTGCAACGCAATTCGCTGCAATGTCCTTGCAACCGCTGCAAGAGGTCTCGCGTCACCAGGGATTGTTCGTGACGGCTCTTCGGATCGCTCAGCAGCGAACCCGCCGGCAACGGTCCGGTACCTGCCAGGGCATCGGCATGCACCGTGTCGCCGCGTACGCTCAGCAGACGTTCCGGCGTTGCCCCCACCACCCAATGATCACCCGCGGGGTAGGCAAAATGCACGCCGCGCGGGTTATTCATCGCCAGCCAATGGATCAAGGCTCCAGGGCGCAAGGGCCGTTCCGTGCCCACGCACATCCTGCGGCTCAGTACCAGTTTTTGGGCCTGCCCCCGGCGAATCGCCGCCACTGCCGCCTCCACCCTGGCACGCCACTGGCCGCAGCCAGGCATGTTGAGCGCCCAGAGTATACGGTTGACCTCGGCGGACGGCGCAACCTCAGCCTGCAACGAATAGAGTATGCGGCGTGCCGCCGAAAGCCAGCGGCGACGAAGCGCTTGCGGTTCAGAAGGGGCTTCCGGACCCGCGGAAAAGGTCAAAACGGCCCCTTTGGTGCCTGACTCAAACAGCACCAAGGGCACGTTGAGCGCTGCATCCGGCAGGGTCTCACGGCCCCTGCCGGGGCTAAAGCAGAATCCCAGGCAGGCGGCAGGCGACGCCTGCTCCGCCACGACCCAGTCCCTGCGCCAGGGGCCGAAGGTTTCTGCCAGCGCATGGATATGATCGCGTCCGAAGGCGCGCACGCTCAGGGCTCGCCCTGCCGCCATGCGCAGCCTGCCGTGGGCCGGTTCGGACCAGTAGATAAGATCAGCCCCCAGCCGTGCCGGTCTGCGTACCTCTTCGAAATCGAAACGAAAACCAAAGCTCCACAGGCGCCCGTCCGTCGGCGGCTGGACTTGGTCCAGCCTACGCTTCAGGCGCTTGAGGATGGCATCGGCGTCAAAAGTACGTTGCAACATGGTGGCGCTTGTCGACACGGACCGGTTTGGGACTTGCCTATTCTCCCTGACAAACGTAACGCCTCCCTGCTTTGGGAAGTCTACCCGATCATACGGCGATGAACCCATGGTTCATTTGGACGGGTTCGGCCACTGTGAGCTTCACCAGTGCTGTTCCATTTTCTTTTGCCACTGGCGGCAGAAATACCAGGCCCCCCCTAAGGGCAGGGCCATGACGGCAAGCACCAGGGGAGCGTAGGACAAGACCCAATCCAGATTGGTGTTGGATAAAAACAGGACCAGGACCAGCAGAGAGCCGACCGCACCGGTGAAATACGCGTCCATGGGACCGTACTGTGTCGTTCTGCGGGGATCGAATCCGGGAAAGAACAAATGCCTCCAGCGTACCAGCACCGCCGCCAAAACCAACAAGGTGATGATTCCCGAGGTAAGCAGAATTGTCGCTATCAGGGACCCGACCGTGTGGTAAGGCACCAAAGGCGCCGCCAGCAATGGCAGAAAACCCACGGCCACCACCACGATATTGCGAACGATGGCCCGAGCCGGCTCGCCATAGACCAGTTCCATGGCTTGATCGCGGTTGCCGGTCTGACTCAGCAAATGACGTATCCGCACCAGAAAATGAATCGAAAAATCCACCGCCAGACCCACGGTCAGGGCGGAAAGAACCGCCACTGGCATGTCGAAGTCACGCCCCAGGAGACCGAGCAGTCCGAAAATCAATAGCAGCGTGCCGGTCAGCGGCGCCATGGCCAGTACTCCCCAAGGCCCGGATCGCAGCAACACACTGAGCAGTAACAGAACCGTCAGAAAACTCCCGGTGACGGCGTAGAGCATGCCAGTGACCATGTTCTCCTGCCAGACCACATTTACGTAGGTCAGCCCGAACCAACCGACGCTCAAATCCACCGGCGGCGGGTTGGCGGCCATGTAGTTTTCCACTGCCTGCACCACCTTGCTCATATCCCGGTTGTCGCCGCTGTTGAGCAGGAGCCAGATGGAGGCAGTGGCATAGTCCGGTGTGACGAAACGCCACAGATCCTGGGGCCGATGACCGTTCTGGTAGGTCAAATAGGTTTGCGCTATGCCATTACGGCTATCCGGCACACGGTAGTCGGACGCACTGCCCCCGCGCAGGTCGCGATAGACGGTCTTGACGATATCGGCGGCGGAGATCGACTTGCCCACGATACCGGTCGTCGCCAAAGTTGCCTGTAAAGCCGAGACATAACGCAACACCTCTGGTGACTTGAATACCGCCAGAGACTGCTCGATACCCTCCAACTCCGCGGCGGCCGCCTCCAAGAAATCAAGTTGCCCATCGGCTGCCTTCCGCAGGCGATCGTCCACTGCCTCGATGAGATCGCCAAGAAGTGCGCTACCCCTGCTGCGATCGTTCGCCAAGGACAGCAGCCCGTCCGCCTGCTCTTTGGAAGCGGGAAACCTATCCGCCAGTCTTTCAATACTTGCTGCGATTGCGGCATCGTCCATGCGCACGGTCGATTGCAGCGCCAGAAAGGCCATATAAGTACCGGCGAAGTGTGTGTTGAGCTGGTCGTCCGCCACGCGGATGGGGTGCTGCTCCTCGAACCAGCGAACCGGATTGTCGTTCACTTGCACGCGACCAAGCCCCACAGAGCAAACCACCACCACAGCGGTAGTCGCCATCAGCACAGCATGTGGATGCCCCGTCGCGACCTTGCGCATTTGCGCCAGCAACCAGTCCAGCTTTTCTCCGCTGGACCGTTGTTTCTCCTGCACCTGGGCCAGATTCGCCAAACGTCGTTCAGGAATCAACAGAACGAAAGCCGGCACGAAGCTGATGGAAAGCAACCAGGCCAGTCCAACCCCGACGGCAACGAAAATTCCGAAAGTCTGCACCGGTGGAATCGGCACCAACGCCAGCGAAAGAAAGCCGATCGCCGTCGTCACCGAGGTGTACAGCATGGGCACAAAAAGCTCACGCATAGTGTGTTCCAGGGTGAGCCGCCGATCGCTGATACGCGGATAGCGGTCGAAGAATTCCGACAGGATATGTATCGAATCCAACACCGCGATGGGCATGAGAAAGATAGGGATCATCGAACTCATGATGTGCACCACGCCACCGCTGATGATCAACAGACTCATGGTGCAGATCACCGTTATCAAGGCTACGATCATTGGCGCCAGGATGAGCGTCCAACTGCGGAAGAAGTAATACATCAGCAGAAAGATCACCAGCATGGCCATAGGCGCGGAAATCGCCATTTGCTGGAACATCTCCACGCCGAAGGCATCTTCGGCAACGGGAAGTCCGGTGATGAAAAACTGCTCGTCTCCCTGCAATTTGGCGATGTACCCGCGCAGCTCGCTGTAGACCCGAAAGCTGTCATCCTTGGCGGTGAGCGGCAGATACAGCAACAAAGAGCTGCCATCGCGGGAGATCAACGTGCCATCCATGGTCGGGAAACGATACAGGGTGTCGCGTATCGCCAGAGCCGCCGCTTCATCCGGTGGAGGCCGGGGCATCAGCCAGGCGAAGCGCACCGTACCAGGTCCTTCCGGTTGCAGCACATCCACGGTCGAGGGGGCCATCAAGTCTACCGAGATCACCCCGCGCAGGCGTTCCGGGTCGTCCGCATCGCGCCACTGCAAGCCTTTGGCAAAGTTTGCCAGTTCATATACCTTGGCCAGAGAGGCAACATTGAAAACGCCCTGCCCGTGAACCTGATTCACCACGCCTACGACCAGCATGTCGTGCAGGGTCATGGTGGATTTCATCTGCCGGTGGAAGATCCTGGCGGGATGGTCCATAGCCAGCATGTTCTCCGGGTCGGTATCGACCTTGAGCCCGTTGAGGAACGGAAACGTCTGCGGCCAAAGCGACGGAAGCGCCGCCATGATCAGCAGAAAGAACGTCAGCCAGAGGGACGAACGCATTACCGACTGGGGCCGGTTCATGGCCAGGGAGGGAATGGCGATGTAGGCCGTCTTGTTGACCAGAAACGGCAGGATGACGTTGAAGAATCCCCGGCCGGGAATGTTGAAGGCAATGCGGGGATTGTTTCGCAACAGGCGTCGGAAGGATTCTCCGGGCAGGGAAAGGATTCGGCAGTTCTCGTCAGCGATCACGGTGACACGGCAGGGACGACGGGCAAACAGGCTGTCGGCGCCAAAGTTGTCGCCGGGCTCCAGGCGGCGGCTGAGTTCGTCGTCACCCTCGATCTGGCCGTACATGGTGGCACTTCCTTCCACCAGCACGAAAAGCTCATCCACCATCTCGCCTTGCTGGGTGATGACATCACCGCGCAGCAGATACCGCTCTTCCAGCAAGGGGCGGATCTGGTCGAGGGAATCATCGTCCAGGCGCTCGAAGAGCGGAATATTCTCGATGCGCCGCTGCACCAAAACATTGTCCACGAAGGTCCGAAAGGCGGCATTGCCCTCAAGAAGTTCGCGAAAAATTCCGCCATCGAGTGAATACAGTTGTACGTGGGTAATGGCTTCGATGGTGGCGCTGCGCTGGGTATCGTGGACAATGCCCATTTCACCGAACAAATCGCCAGGCCCCAGGATTTTGCGTGCCGCTTTCGGGTGGTTGCGATCGGCACAGTAGACCGTAAGCTCGCCGGCGGTAACGAAGTAAACCTTGTCCGAGGGATCGCCTTCGCGAAAAATCACCTGGCCCGGCTGAAACCGCTCCAGGATGAAGGCATCCCGAAACTCGGCGTACTGCGGGCCGGTAAGGCCATAGCGCCTAAAGAGCTTGCGTAGTTCCACGCCAATACTGCCTGAATTTAAAGGGTTCAATTACCAAAATCATAGCGGGCGGACACAAAGAGATTGCTGTTGCGGTCAAACTGATAGAAACGGGTCGAATGATGCTCGCCGAAGAACAGATTCGCGCCCAGCGCCATGGACCAGTGATCATCGAAGCGATATGCCAGCCTCGGCCGCAGGTAGCCATCTCGGTCAGACGGCGAATAAAAGGTGAACAGGGATAGCGTCAAATCCTGCCGCAATGCCCGATGGATAACACGCAGGGTCACGACTTTGCGCTGACGGTCTCTGGCAGGAGTGCCAACACTCAGGTCGCTCCGATAGGCACGATAGTCGAGCAACTGCTCCAGGTAGAACTGCATACTCACGGTCGTTTCACGCGCGACTTCGCTCTCATATCCCAGCAACAGGCGAAACTCGCTGTTGTCGACAAAGGGATTTTTTCCGTCGCGATCGTCACGGGAATCGTAATAGCCCAGTTCCATATTGGCGATTCCACCCGCCAGCGCGCCTCTGAGGCTGAATCCATAGACAGACAATTTCGGAAATTCCTTGCGCTCAGTGAGGGTATCCTGTCCTGCCGGACTCTTCCAGAACCCAAAATAGGTATACGCAGCCATTTCAAGACCGGCAACGTTGGTAAACAGCCGAGCGGCGATTTCGTCTTCCCGAAACCAGCGATGGGGAAGATCGACGTCAAAACCCTCACTCCGACCGGCAATTCTGCCCGTCTGCGGATCGAAAAAAGAGACGCGCCTGCCATCGATATACCGATCCGCATCGAAGCGCGGGGTGTAGACCAAATCCAAGGTAACTCCGGAGAAAAACAGCGATGCCTTGAAGGCATCGGACGGCGCCTTCAAGTAGGTTTCGTCGCGCCCCAGAAAGAAAGAGCGATAGTCCTTTGGAAACAGATCGTTGATGAACAGCAGATCACCGGTTCCCCAGGTCAGGATCTGGCGCCCGAACTTGAGATCGAGGAAATCCACGGGACGTAACGTCAGATTGGCTTCACGCAGATCGAACCAGCCCTCCCCCGCCTCCAGGTCGAGGGCATGGTCCTTGGACACCGTATCCGCAAGCAGGTCCCCCGCCAGACGCGCGGTGTAGGCTTGTGTATCGTGCTGGAGACGCACCTGCAGACGGCTTTCCAACAGAGTGGTACGTCGCCGGTCACCATCGCTGCGGATGCGGACACCGGTGCGCAGTTCCCAAAATCCACCCAGAATGGTCTCAACGGCTGGGGAATAGGGATCCGATTCACTGTATTGTGGAGCGAACTTGAAACCCTCCAGTCCAGCGGGCAAAGCAGGTTCCGCACCGCAAACTGGCGATGCCAGGTGCAGTGCGGCCAAACCCGCCAAGATCCGTTTCATCGCAGGTATTGGCGCGGCGGGTTTCTCAAATAGCGCTCGGTAAAGATAGCCTCGGGCAAGCCCAGATCGTAGCTTACGCGATCGAAGACAAGGTCCGTTTCCTGCGCCAATGCATGATCGCGTATCCGCGAGTGCGTCACCGTAGGCCGACCCTGTACGTTCTCGACCTTCAGTGCTTCGTAGGTTCGCTGGGGCTCCCCGGACCTGTCGAAGAACTGCACCTTGACCGGCAAGTAGGTCTGTTTGTGAATCCATGCCAGGAAATGGGAAAACTCCACGGACTCGGGGTTCTTCGGGGTGTTATCGAGAACGTAGAAGTTGTCCGTGGTTTCCTTGAGGACGTGTCGATCATGCTGGGGCGAACGGCCGGAGATGTCTTCGTAATAGAAATCCGACCCCAGGAAGCTGGTGCGTTTGTCGCCCGAAGCTATGCGCTTGGCCAAGTCCAGACCCGGCAGATAGAGCCAACGGTCATCCTCTCCAGCCGGGTGCTTCCAGACCATCAATACCGTGTTGCGCAGGTCCGAGGGCGAGGCAATGTGTACATAGTATTTCTGCTCGCCCTCCCCGCCCGCGCTGTTGGAACGCAGGATGGTGAAGCGTCGCTTACGCTCCCGGCCCTGCTTGTCCGTGATGCGCATGGACACACTGGCCCGTCCGTCTTGCCCCTGGTAGTAGGCAGCCTGCTCTGCGCGAGCGACGATCTCATCCACGGACGGGCCGGCAAACACCGGCGATCCCCGGAGCAAGCCCACAGCCAAAAAAACCGACGCTATCCGATTCAAACGTTCTCGATTCGGCCCAGAAAACAGCATGGCTTGCCTCCGACTTCCGCCAGATGGTCCAACCTACATCAATCGGATCGGCATCCGTGCCGTCTGAAATCAAACTACCGACCGTTTGCGTGCAGCGATACGCATGCGCAGGGCGTTCAATTTGATGAAACCGGCTGCGTCTTTTTGATCGTAGGCGCCGGCATCATCCTCAAAGGTGGCGATACTCTCATCGAACAGGCTGTCATCGGAACGGCGCCCGACCACCTGAACACTCCCCTTGTAGAGCTTGACTCTCACATCGCCGTTCACGAACGCCTGACTGGCGTCGATCATCTGTTGGAGCATGGATCGCTCCGGGCTCCACCAGTACCCATTGTAGATAAGCTGGGCATAGCGAGGCATGAGCTCATCCTTGAGATGCGCCACCTCCCGGTCCAAGGTAATGGACTCCATGGCACGATGAGCCTTGAGCATGATGGTGCCCCCGGGGGTTTCGTAGCAACCGCGGGATTTCATGCCCACATAGCGGTTTTCAACGATGTCCAGGCGCCCCACGCCATGTTCGGAACCGCGCTTGTTCAGGGTTTCCAGGACTTGAGCGGGCGTCATGGCCTGTCCATCGATGGCGACGATATCGCCATTGCGGTAGCTCAATTCCAGGTAGGCCGCCTGGTCCGGAGCCGTCTCTGGCGAAACCGTCCAGCGCCACATGTCTTCCTCCGCCTCGGCCCAGGGGTCCTCGAGAATGCCGCCTTCGTAAGAGATGTGCAGCAGGTTGGCATCCATGGAATAAGGCGATTTCTTGCCCTGTTTTTTGAAGTCTACCGGGATATTGTGCTTTTCCGCGTAGGCCATCAACGTTTCGCGGGAGGTCAGATCCCACTCGCGCCAGGGAGCGATTACCCGTACGCCGGGCTTGAGCGCATAGGCACCCAACTCGAAGCGAACCTGGTCGTTGCCCTTGCCGGTGGCGCCGTGGCTGATGGCATCGGCCCCGGTCTGGTTGGCGATTTCCACCATGCGCTTGGCGATCAGAGGCCGGGCAATGGAGGTACCGAGCAGGTACTCGCCCTCGTAGATGGCATTGGCGCGAAACATCGGGAACACGTAGTCGCGCACGAACTCCTCGCGCAAGTCCTCAATATAGATTTCGGTCAGTCCCATCGCCTTTGCCTTGGCGCGGGCCGGCTCCACCTCCTCGCCCTGGCCGATGTCGGCTGTGAATGTGACGATTTCACAGGCGTAGTTTTCCTGCAGCCAACGGACGATCACGGAGGTATCCAGGCCGCCGGAATAGGCCAGGACGACCTTTTTGACATCGCTTTGAGACATGGGGCGAACTCCTGTCGCGAGGTGAAAAAACGATGAGAAGAAGAACGAACCGGCGATGTTACGGCCGCGGCAGGCGGATTTCCACCCTGCGGTTCAAGCGCCTGTCGGCTTCGCTATCGTTTTCCGCCACAGGTTTGGTCTCGCCAAACCATCTGCTGACCAAGCTCTCAGGGAGTATGCCCTTGGAAATCAAATAGCCGCGGACGGTATCCGCACGGCGTTGCGACAGCAGGCGATTGTCCGAATACGACCCGACATGGTCCGTGTGCCCTTCCAGCGCGATCGGCTTGGCGAGCGGCCTCACCGCCAGGTATCGGACCAACTGATCAAGCACGGCGCGGGCGGTGTCGTCCAGGGTAAAGATGCGAAACGCAAAATGTACCCGCAGCAACTCGTCAGGGCCGAAGACATAGATCGCCAGACGTTTCTCGTCGGAACCTGCCGCGGCGTCGAAATCCACCCGATCCGCGTTGAGGCCGCGATCGGCCAAGTGGGTGCGAATGGCCTCGGCGCGTTGGCGAAACAGGTCCGGCAGGACATTCAGGGGATCAAGCCCCGTGTTCGCGTTGGCGTTGGCGATGACCAGACGCGGCAGGGTCGGGTCCAGATTGAGGTATTCGGCGAGTTTGTCCAACCGGGCGCGACCCGCGCTTCCAATTTCGACCTTTTCCAGATCAAAGAACACGATGCGGCCATCCACGTCCTTGCGTCCCACGGGGAGCAGATCCTTGACGCACAGGCGATACTGCTCAAGCGCCTGGGCGACATTGACCACCGACAGGCGAATATCGTCGTACTCGCCCGGCTCCCGCCAGGCTTCGACCCGCAGACTGGGTTCGCGCCCCTGTTCCAGTGCATCTATCATGGCCTCCGCCGGCTCGCCGGCAATCTCCACCGGCCGACCGCCTGATTCGTAGGCGTGGTTGCCGAGCCTGTCCAGAGCGTCAGTAGCCTTCCAGCTCGGCGGCAGAAGCGTCAGGTCCAGGCGTCCGCTGCCCGGCCAGGGCCGGTCCACCAGCAACCGAAACACCGCTGGTTCCCCCGCCGTCCGGCTGAACAACGCACTGCCCAGACCAGGAATCGTGTGCTCCAGAATACACTCCAGGCGCGAACCGGCATGATTCCACACACTGGCGGTGACGGGGGCGCCATAATCCCAGCCAGGAACATTGCCGGAGAATGTCAGGATCAATGCTAAGAAAAGAAGGCGAAGGGCGGGTTTCAACACAAGCCACCGTAGACGGATCCGATATGGGCTTTTCGGCCGCCTGCCGGCCCTGCTTGAATCAGGCACAATAGCGGCACGCGCATGCGACCCCGAGGAATCGATGTGATAGCAAACAGCGAGGCAATTGCCGACCGGTTGGACGCGCTGGTCCAGGGTATCGGCCGCTTTATGGCCTGGAGCAACGTGGTGCTGATCGGCGTGATTCTCCTCCAGGTGATTCTCCGTTACGGCTTCGACCGGCCAATGGCCTCGCTGGAGGAATTGATGTGGCACCTCAACGGCCTGGCCTTCCTGCTTGGCGCCAGCTATGCCCTCAGCCGCGACAGCCATATCCGTGTCGATGTAATACACACCGGACTCTCATCGCGCAAGCAACAATGGATAGAGATCCTGGGCATCCTGCTGCTGCTCTACCCCTTCCTGGCGGTGGTGTTTTTCCACAGCCTGGATTGGGTGGCGGAATCGTATCGCTGGGGCGAGTCTTCTCCCAACCCCACCGGTCTGCCCTATCGATGGATGATAAAGGCAACAATCCCGCTGGGATTTTCACTGTTGTTTCTGGCTGCCACGGCACGGCTGTTGCGGGAGATCGCGCGCTTGGCCGGGCATCGCCCGGAACCCCCGGATGCACTCACCCGGCGCCTGTCGGGGAAGAGCTGAACATGGAGATCAACGAGATCCTGGTACTGGCCATGTTCGGTACCTTCATCGCCCTGCTGTTCACGGGTTTTCCCGTCGCCTGGGTGTTGGGTGGCACCGGGGTGCTGTTTGCCGGAGTTGGCTATCTCACCGACCAGTATCTGGACACCATGACCGGCCTGGATTACTCCACCCTCGGTCTGGCGGTGGGGCGCATCTTCGGCGTGATGGAGAACTGGGTGCTGGTGGCCTTGCCCATGTTCATCTTCATGGGGCTGATGCTGGAGAGATCAGGCGTCGCCGAGCGCATGATGAACGCCATGCAACAGCTTTTCGGGCGCGTGCGGGGCGGTCTGGCCATCACGGTCACACTGATCGGCATCGTATTGGCCGCCTCCACCGGCATTATAGGCGCATCGGTGGTGCTGCTGGGTCTGATGTCGGTTCCGGTGATGTTGCGGCAGGGTTATCACCGCCCCCTGGCCCTGGGCACGGTGGCTGCGGCGGGTTGCCTGGGGATACTCATCCCACCCAGTATCATGCTGGTCATCATGGGCGATCAGCTGCGGCTGTCCGTGGGCGATTTGTTCATGGGCGCCGTCTTTCCAGGGTTGATACTGGGCCTGCTGTATATGGGTTATATCCTGATTTACGGCCGTTTGCGTCCAGATCACGCCCCGCTTGGCTATCGACCGAATGAGCCCGGTTGGTCCCTGCTGGGCCGAATGCTCTGGACCATAATCCCCCCCGCCGGGCTGATCCTTGCCGTGCTCGGGTCGATCTTCGCCGGCATCGCCACCGTCATCGAGGCATCCGGGATCGGCGCTTTGGGTGCCACCTTGCTGGCAGTGCTTTACCGCAAATTGGATTTTGCCGTACTTCGCGAGGTAGTCCTCAATACCTTCAACACCTCGGCCTACATCTTTGCGATATTCATTGGTGCGACGGTTTTCTCGCTGGTGCTTCGCGAACTGGGTGGCGATGAACTCATTGAATCCGCCCTCGCAAGTCTGGCGCTGCACGATTACGCCCTTCTGGCTCTGGTTCTGGGCGTCATTTTCATACTTGGTTTTTTTCTCGACTGGATCGAGATTACCCTGGTCATACTGCCCTTGCTCAAACCGGTCATCTCCGCCCTGGATATTCCCATAGACGGCCATGGTGTGGTGGAAGAACCGCTCCTGCTGTGGTTCGCGCTGCTGGTGGCGGTAACACTGCAAACATCCTTTCTCACACCGCCGGTTGGTTTCGCCTTGTTCTACCTGCGTGGTGTCAGCCCACCGGACGTGAAACTCGCGGAAATTTACCGCGGTGTGGTGCCATTTATCCTTTTGCAGTTGATCGGCTTGCTTCTGTTGGTATTGTTTCCATCCGTGGTTACCTGGTTACCTGCGGTTGCCTATCGATGACCTCGACCCTGTAGCGCCTGCGTTTTTCCGAATCGCCGGATTCGCTACACAAAACAACATTCTCGTTCAGTAAATCGCTAAAATTGACGGTTTCTTTTCCACAAACTGCCAAACTGACTGCGCCCCATGGAGAAAACGTCAAAATATGGGATTGGCAGTCACGAAGAAGTTGACAACAAGCGACAGCACCGGTTACGGTCGCTGCCACCTATCCGTTCACTTGCCATGATATTGGCCGTTGCCTGCCCTCACCCCAAGCGGGTGCGGAGGTCATGGCCACTCTCTTTTTTCGCGAGAATTCTCATCTGCGTCCAAGCCGCCCAGGAATGCCGGCCGGAGCGGGTCGTTTTTCGTCGTCATGCAGTTCGTGATTTCAGTCAGGCACGCTTTATTCGCGTTTCAGCCGTTCGCTCATAAAGGCGCCTGGAGCACGATGGATTTCCAACTTTAGGGAACGTAGCAGCGCCCTCTTTTGTACCAGCAAAGTCTGCATCATAGCGACTTTTCTGGGGATATCCTGAACCCGACAAGGCATTCAACACAGACTGATGCACAAAGAGACTTCGGCGAAAGGGGATCAGCAGCGACGCCATAAAAAATCCGATTCGAAGGATGGGGGATCCTGAGAAACTGGATAAAACCGCAACATAGGCATAGAGACATGAAAAAAACCCATAACGTTTTCCTTTTTTCCGTGCTAACCGCATTGCCCATGGTTTCCGCACATGGAGAAACCTGCTTGGACGTCAGCGGAAACATCACCACGACGAACGTCTCGGAGGCCCTGCAAACAGGCCGAATCGAGTTAACTTTGAGCAGTGACACCGACATTGTCTTTAATAAAAACGGCATCATCGTCGGAAAAATCACCGACTCGCCAAACTATGGCTCAATTCTGCTTTCACACCATATCCGTTTCCCGTTCCGGCATGTCCTGGTGACCAACGATGACAACGCCACCATTCAAGGCGTCCGAGCGACGGAAGCAGATGGCACCCCGTGTTCCTATTTCGTGCACGAGATATCGAATCAGGCAAAGAGAACCAGAGGGTTTTTCTCGAAGATGACGAGCCACGAAATCCTCGCCGACGGCTATATCAGTGATTGTTCCTTCGAAAATCAGAACTATTTCGAACTTTCCGGAACACTCTGCGTAGATCGGTTGCCGCATCGGGATTGACAAAATCCGCTCCCGCGCCTATTGCATTTCGGCTTGACCACCCCGGCAGGAAATGTCGGGGCCCAGCTCGCACCGTGCGCGATCTCGTCAACCCATCAGCCGGTCAACCATCCAGGTTCCGCCAACCACGGAGATGAGGGCTGAAACCGGCAGGACCACCGCCTGACGGTACCAGGTCTGGCGGGCGAACCAACCGGCAAAAAGTATGAAGGCGGAAAGAACGATGGCAATCTGACCCAGTTCGACTCCGATGTTGAAGCTGACCAACGCAGTAGCGTAGTCGCCGGGCGGCATGCCAAACTCTTTCAGCGCACCAGCAAATCCCAGACCGTGCAATAAACCGAAGCCGAATACCAACGCCAGACGTCGCCCTCGAACCTCGCGACTGTAGAGGTTTTCCACGCCGATGTAAGCGATGGAGAGGGCCACCAGGGGTTCCACTACACGGGCTGGCAGTTCCAGCACACCGTAAACGGAAAGCGCCAGTGTCAACGAGTGAGCCAGAGTGAACATGGTCACCTGCGACAGTAGCGGCCTGAATCGAGAAGTCATCAGGAAGATGCCCACTACGAACAGGATGTGATCCAGACCGATGGGAACAATGTGGTCGTATCCGAGTTTGATATAGGAGTAGATCACCTCCGGCAAAGGCCGTTTGACGAAATCGGCCTCGATGGGAAAGGGTTCGCTGGACACATCATCGCGTATCCAAACCCAGTCGGACCAACGCCACTGCTTCTTTTCCTCATTGACCTGTTTTACACGGACGGCGTTATCGCTGAATTTCTTCGGAAAATACCACGTCAGCGTTTGGGCGCCCCTGGGAACCTCACCCTCCAGATACATCACGCTGGCACGGGGTACTTTTTTGTAGCCCGGCTCCGGAATCTCCAATTCGACAATCTGCAATTCGCTACGCTGGCCGTCGAAGCGTAGCTCCATCTGCTCCAGCATTTTGCTTTGAAAAACGGCAAACCGCTCTGCCAACTCCGGCCCCTGCAAGGCACGCAGAACGTCATACTCGTCGGAATTGGGGGCATCCTTGGTATTTTTGTAGCGATTGTTGATCCCGGTAAGCAGGGCCTCGATGCTGACGTGCAATTCCACCAGCACCCGGCCTTCGCTACGCACGGCAATGTCCACCATGGTCGGCTTGACAACATCGGCCAGGCTAACCGCAGGTAAAACCAATAGCGAAATGACAAAGAAGAACAGGCGCACGAGCGATGATCGCCGCCCGTTTGAGCGGGCGGCATCTTTCAAAGGGCGAATCAGGCGGTTTCGCCGGGATAGGATTCCAAACCAGGGTCGGCGTTGACGCCAACCAGCTTGGGGTGATTGACCTTGCGAAGCTTGAATACCTTGGTCTTGGGATCTCGGTGCTTCAGCAGATGCTCACGGGTAAGATCCCAGAGCAGCGGTCCGTCCGGCGTGCGATTGACCTGTGCCCAACCTGCAACCATATAGGTACCATCAGGATCAATGGCGGTGCCGTCATCCAGGCGGGCGTCCTTGATGCGGTCGCCCAGCTTGTTACCCGGTACGATGGTGTAATCCAGGCCGCCGACGCGAACCATGTCGCCACCGGATTGCAGATATGGATCGGGATCGAACAGGTTGTCTGCCACGCCCTCAAGGATGTCCAACAGTTGTTTACCCGTCATCTGAGAGGCGTAAGTCTCCGCATAGGTCATGGACGATTGACTCATGATGTCGTCCATAGTCACCCAATGCCCCTTGGGCACGGTTACGCCCCAACGAACGCCGGCCGACAAGGCCACATCGGCCTTGTAGTGTTCACGCAGCGCGTTGCACAGCACCTGATCCCAGGTGCCCATGAAGTTGCCACGCCGATAGAGAGTTTCCCCGGCAATGGCCACCTTCTCAGAGAGGATCTCTTCGAAGGTTTTGCCAAGACGTTCCTTGTTGGTGTACAGAGCCGGTACCCGAGATTCCTTGATGGTGTCGTCGTATTTCTTGGACCGCATGTGTGAGATGTAGGCTTCCATCTCAGGGTCTGCCGGCAGCATGTTGGAAATGACCGGTATCATGTGATAGTGGAGCCCGGCGAGTTTGTCGCCATCGATAGTGAGGTCCATAACACCCACGAACTTACCGTTGGAGCCGGCATTGGTTACCCAGCACTCCCCCCCCTCGGTATCCTTGACGACTACCGGCAAGGGTACGCCGTCATGGGTATGGCCGCCGAAGATCGCATTGATGCCCGGCACACGCTGCCCCATCTTCACATCCACATCCATGCCGTTGTGGGACACCATGACCACCGCCGCAGGGTTCTCCTCCTCCCAGATCTTCTTCACCAGGCTGCGCAGATCGTCTTCACGCAGGCCAAAAGACCAGTTGGGGAAGAATTGCTGGGGGTTGGCGTTGGCCAGGCGCGGGAACGCCTGCCCGATAACAGCCACCCGCGAACCGCCGACAGTCTTCATGGTATACGGCATGAAGGCGTGGCCGCTGTCTTCGTCAAAAAGACCGAGACCATTGTACTTTTCGGTGATCTCTCGGTATTCATCGCCGAACAGCGCATCCTCTTTCACGCGCACGTTCTGACCGATGAAATCCCCTTTGAACAGGGCCACGTTTGAAAGCAACTGTTCTTGGCTGTAGGTGAATTCCCAATGGCCGACCATGGCATCCACACCGAGGATATTGGAGCATTCCACCATATCGACGCCGCGCGTCCATAGCGAGGTGCCGGAACCCTGCCAACTGTCACCCCCGTCCAGCGTCAGGGTGTTGTCCTGGCCGCCAGCCTGCTTGCGCAGGTGGTCCAGCAGGGTCTTCAGGTGAGCAAAACCACCGATCGGGCCGTATTTTTCCGCCAAGGCGTCGAAATCCAGGTAGGTGTAGGCGTAAGCCTCCGGTGTACCGGCCTTGACGCCTATTTTTTCCAGCAACTTGTGGCCGACCACGTGGGGTACCCGGCCGTAAGCATCGCCCATACCCAGATTCACATTGGGCTCGCGGAAGTAGATCGGCAGAATCTGTCCATGTACGTCGGTGAAGTGCAGCAGACGGGCAGTGCCCTTCATCGGTGCGTCAAACAGAGCCGGCAGCGATCCGGAGGATTCAGCCCTGGCCAGCTTCGGCAGCATACCCGCCGCCGCGGCAGCGCCCATGGCCTGAAGAAATTCCCGGCGTTTCATGCCCATTCTGTCTACCTCCTCGGCGATTGAATTCTTTATGTATGCGTGGCGCACGGCATCCGGCAGATGGCCTGACGCGAAAAGAGCGGCAAGAGAACCGGGGTTGCCCCCGGTCTCCAATCACGAAGGAAAAACCGCCTGAGCGATTCTTCGAATAACGGGCAATGTCCCTATGCCACCAGTAAGGATAGCCGCCTCTTCGAGAGGCGGCTGGTTTTTCTACCGACGAGAAGAGGGACCGTTGTATTCCACACCGTTGCCCATGAAGGACAGGAAGTACTCCAGATTGCGATATTCCGGGCTTTGCGCATCGAATGCCTTGGCCCTGACCTGTTCGTTGCAGCCCCCGAAACGACGATGCAGGGTGCCCAACTCGCCCCATTTGGCACGGTATACCGGCCACCCGGAGGTGTGGCCAAGGGCCGGGGACAGCATCTCGGCACGCAGATGAGAGCCGGAATACATCACATGGCAATGGGAACAGGACAGATTGAGCTGCCCGCGGCGCGAGTAATAGAAATTTTTTCCATCTTCATAAGCCGCCATCGCGTCGGCGTCGCCCTCCGGCACCTTGATATCGATGGTCTGACCGCGTGACTGGTGCGCCATATAGGCCGCCAGACTGGCCAACTCACCCTTCTTGTACTTCAGGGGCTTTTCGCCATTGGCCTCGCGGCACTCATTGATAGCAAGCTCCATGGTCACGACCCGCTTGCCGGCCGCATCCCAGCGCGGATAGTTCACACGCTGGGAGGGGCCATCCGGGAAGCAATCCGCATAGGTCTTGCCGTTGGCAAAGGGCGTGTTCCAGAGGTTTTCGCCCTCCTCGATCATGGGCTCGTAGGGCGGAAACTCCTCGATCGCCTCCCAAGACTCTCGAGAGGACGGATCGATGGCGTAGGTTCCGTTACCGAACTCAGCCATGGATACCGTGGGGAACTTCTTGTGGAAGTAGGCCTGGAATGCCTCCAGATCCGATTGGGGACTCGCCGTGGCGGCCATCGGAACCAAAACGAGCAGCGCACTGCCCAACAGCGCCTTGAGCTTCATCATAGCCTCCAGTCCTCCAAAACTCTTGTATGTGGCACGCTTACACCAGCCTGTGGCTGTGCAAGGCCGGGACTTGTTCTTGTCATTATTCGTCGGTGCCGTGCCCAAACGGGACGGCACCGGGTCGAACGATCAGCTCACCGAGTCTTCGGCGGAGTCAGATTCGCCCTTGTTATCCACCCAGGCGACCTTCACCGAGCCACCGCTACCCTTGAACTTGAAGCTCAGATAGGGATTCTTGGAAACGCCGCCACCCCAATAGGCGGTAAGCACGCGCTTGCCGTCATGATCGCAAGTGACTTCCTGAATGAAATGCGCAGGAATCGCTTCGCCGGTCTTTTTGTCTTTGCGCAGACCGGTCTCCATCGGATGGGTCATCAGGCACTTGACGGTGATTTCGCCGTCTTTTTCCTTAGCGCGGACCTTGATCGTGTTTGCCATTGTGGTTTGCCTCTACTCGTGATGACCGCAAATCAGCCGCCGCAGCCGCCGATGGTTACCTTGACGCTCTTGCTTGCGCTGTAGAGCTTACCGCCGGACTTCACCACCGCCACCACGTCGCCGGTCTTGCCCATCTTGATACGGGTGGAAACGAAACCGCCGGCTCCCTCTCCGAGCATGAAATCAGCCGCCAGAGGCGTGCCGTTGCTGGAGGCCATCACGGCGATGGACTCGGCCGGCAAAGTGGTTTCCACCGTCACCGGCACCACAGCGCCATTCTCGGCGATATCGGGTGCCTTGATACTGATATCCCCACTGGCCTCGGTGCCGCTACCGCCCAGGCCCTTGACCGCGTCTTCCACGCTCTTGGCGTCGAAGGCGGATTTGGGCCAGGCAGCCAAAACCATCCTGGGAGACAGCAGACCCGCCCCCACCGCCAAGCCGACCGTGCCGGCCGCCATCGCACCCTTGAGCAGCGAACGCCGCTTCATGTTCATGTCACTCATTGTGTTTACCCTTTCGTGCGTTTAGATATCAACCGATCTCACAGGGTGTAGAGGTAATCCACAACCTGATCGATTTCTTCTTCCGTAAGGATGTGATGCCGACCGAACGGCAACATGATCGATTCGGGATTGGCCACGGTGGCGTCCCATATCTGGGCACGCAGCTTGGCACGATCCGGGAACCTCGCCTTCATGGCCACCAACGGAGGACCAATGTCACCGGGGCTCTCACCATCGCCCATGAGATGGCAGGCCAGACAATTGCCCTTGGTGCGATCGAAGGCAACCTTCTTGCCATCGTCCGCAGAATCGGCGAACAGGGGGCCGGACATCATGAGACCGACCAGGAAGATCAGCGCGAGACGGGAAAAGGCATGGATCATCGAACTCCTCCAACAAAACGGCATGGGTTCATTTTTCGTTGTCGATCAAGCCCGGGGAACCCTTTCCAATCCGGCCGGGGGCCTGTGGAAAAGTGGCGATAGCATACTCCGGATTTGATCCAGAGCAAGAATTATTTTTTCTATATGTTTCAGTATATTATTATCAATTATCAGTAACAGAAAACTCGAATGGAGAGGCCATCAAAGGTAGACGGTCAAGGAAGGTTTTTATTCCCCTGATAGACGGCTCAGCCCCGGTTGCAGAGGAACATCGTAGCATTTGCGGACGGCCGTTTGCCGAACGCCGGTGAGCCGGCTCCGCCCGACAAGGAATATCTGGCCAAGCTGGGAAGCGCACCAGCCAGCGAAGTACAGTACACGGAACAACGGGAAGGTTGAGGTTTCAGCAATACACCGGTAACTATTCAGCGCATCGCACGTTCAGGGTAAACCGCGCTGTTTCGTGACCAGCCACCGATCCAGCTGATTTGCGAAGTTCTGCCTGTCGTTGGCCGACAAGGCGGCAGGACCACCCGTTTGTATACCACTACTTCGCATGGTCTCCAGGAAGTCCCGCATATTGAGCCTGGCCTTGATATTGTCGGCGGTGAACAGCTCACCTCTTGGACTGAGGGCGAGACAGCCCTTGCCGATCACTTCATCGGCCAGCGGTATGTCCGCGGTAATCACCAGATCCCCCTTCGCGACCCGCCGGACAATCTCATTGTCCGCGACATCGAACCCGCGAGGCACCTGCACGGACGAGACATAGGCCGACGGCGGCGTAGTGATGTACTGATTGGCCACCAAGGTCACGGTCGTCCGGGTTCGCTCGGCCGCTCTGAAGAGTATTTCTTTGATGGCAACCGGACAGGCATCGGCATCTACCCAAATTCTCATGCTTCTTCTCTGGAGTCAGGCTTTTACGTTATGGCCCATTGTGACCAGCCGCCGACAGGGCTGTTGGACGGTGCACCCTTGCAGACAACCTCCACTCAAATACCCCGCAGCAGGGGCGATGAGCGATTGCGCCGGAGCCTGGGCAAACCCGGCTACGGAACCCATGACTGGGTTCTTCGGTCCTTTCCTGGTATGTTGCGCCGTCAGCCCGGAAAGCCGAAGAATACCAATCGAGGAGCCTCATGAGACTGCCGCTCGTCTTCGCTCTTGCCCTGCTTGCCTCCCAGAATCTATTTGCCGCCCACGGTGTCGCCATGCATGGCGATCTCAAATACGGAGCGGACTTCTCCCATTTCGAATACACCCATCCCGGGGCACCCAAGGGCGGCGCTGTGCGGCAATCGGCCATCGGCAGTTTTGACAGTATCAACCCGTTCATTTTGAAAGGAAACAAGGCATCCGGCCTGGGCCTGACGTTCGATACACTCACCGAGCAGCCGGACGACGAGCCGTTCTCCGCCTATGGGCTGATTGCAGAAGATATCGAAATGCCCGAGGACCGTTCCTGGGTGATCTATACCCTGCGCCCCGAGGCATGCTTTCACGATGGCAGCCCCATCACACCCGAAGACGTGATCTTCTCCCTGGAGATCCTGAAGACCAAAGGCCATCCCTTCTATCGTGCCTATTTCGGCGATGTGGTCAAGGCCGAGAAGTTGGGGGAGCACAAGGTGAAATTCAGTTTCACTCCCGGCGTGAACCGTGAATTGGCGCTGATCATCGGCCAATTGCCCGTACTGTCCAAAGCTTGGTGGGAAGGCAAGGAATTCGACAAGCCCGGCCTGGAGCCGATCATGGGCAGCGGACCTTATCGCATCACGGATGTCGAACCGGGCCGATCCATCACCTACGAACGTGTCAAGGATTACTGGGGTACGAACACCCCGGTCAACAACGGCCGCTACAATTTCGGCCGACTCCGTTTCGACTACTACCGCGACAGCAACGTCGCCCTGGAGGCTTTCAAGGCCGGCGAGTTCGACTTCCGCGCCGAAAACACCTCCAAACTCTGGGACAGTGGCTACGATTCGCCCGCCTTGGCCGCGGGTATGATCAAAAAGGAGCTGATCCCCCACCAGCAGCCTACCGGCATGCAGGCCCTAGCCTTCAATACCCGCCGCAGCATCTTCAAGGATCGCCGTGTGCGCGAGGCCCTGGGCTATGCCTTTGATTTCGAGTGGAGCAACAAGAACCTGTTCAACAGCGCCTACACCCGCACCGAGAGTTTCTTTTCCAACTCGGAGCTGGCCTCCTCCGGCCTGCCCTCAGAAGAAGAACTGGCCATCCTGAAACCTTACAAGGGCCGCGTCCCCGACGAGGCGTTCACCCAGGAATACAAGGCACCCAGCACCGACGGCTCCGGAAACATCCGCGCCAATCTTCGCAAGGCCGTGGGCCTGCTGCGTGAAGCGGGCTGGAAGGTCAAAAACGGCAAGCTCGCCAACGAAAGGACCGGCGAGCAGATGTCGTTCGAGATCCTGCTGGTGCAGCCGGCCTTCGAGCGTGTCGTGCTGCCCTTCGCCCGAAATCTGGAGCGCCTCGGCATCGAGGCCAGGGTACGGACCGTGGATTCGGCCCAGTACGAAAATCGCGTGCGGGACTTCGACTTCGACATGGTGGTGCAGAGCTTTGGCCAGTCCATGTCACCTGGCAACGAACAGCGCGATTTCTGGGCATCTGCCAGCGCCGACGAACCCGGCAGCAAGAACATTGTCGGCATCAAAGACCCGGTAGTGGACGAATTGATCGCCGGCATCATCTCGGCACCGGACCGCAAGAGCCTGGTGAACCGCACCCGCGCACTGGACCGGGTGCTGCTCTGGAGCCACTACGTCATCCCCCAATGGCATCTGCGCTTTTTCCGCGTCGCCTATTGGGATCTGTTCGCCCGCCCATCGGTCTCCCCGCTGTATGGCCTGGGTTTCGATACCTGGTGGGTGGACCCGGCGGGCGAGGCACGCATCAAGGCTTATCGGGGCAAATAGCGCCCCATGACCGCCTATATCATTCGCCGCCTGCTGCTGATCATCCCTACACTGCTGGGGATCATGTTACTGAATTTCGTCATCGTTCAGGCCGCGCCGGGGGGACCGGTTGAGCAATTGATCGCCGAGATCAAGGGGCACGATGTGGGCGCCACCGCCAGAATCACCGGGCAAGGTGATGTTGGTGCCAGCATGCCCACCAGTGGTGCGGAGAAATACCGCGGAGCCCGTGGCCTTGACCCTGAAATGATCGAAGAAATCGAACGTATGTATGGCTTCGACAAGCCTGCCTACGAACGATTTCTCAAAATGCTCGGAGATTATTTGCGCTTCGACTTCGGCACCAGCTTTCGCAGCGATCGCCCGGTGATGGACTTGGTTATGGAGAAGATGCCGGTCTCCATCTCGTTGGGATTGTGGACGACCCTGCTGGTCTACCTGATCTCCATTCCACTCGGAATACGCAAGGCCATCAGCGACGGCAGCGGATTCGACCTTTGGAGCAGCGGCGTCATTATCGTCGGCTACGCCATCCCGTCATTCCTTTTTGCCGTCCTGCTGGTGGTATTGTTCTCCGGCGGCAGCTTTTTGGATTGGTTCCCCCTGCGCGGACTGGTTTCTGACAACTGGCACGAACTCGGTTGGTGGGACCGCATCCTCGACTACTTCTGGCACATCACCTTGCCGGTGCTGGCAATGACCATCGGTGGGTTTGCCGGCCTGACGATGCTCACCAAAAACTCTTTCCTGGACGAGATACACAAACAATACGTGGTTACCGCCCGCGCCAAGGGGTTGACCGAGAAACGGGTCCTCTATGGCCATGTCTTCCGCAACGCCATGCTGATCGTGGTGGCAGGTTTTCCCGCTGCCTTTGTCGGCATTCTGTTCACCGGATCCCTGCTCATTGAAGTCATCTTTTCGCTCGATGGGCTGGGGCTATTGGGTTTCGAAGCGGCTATCGAACGCGACTACCCGGTCATGTTCGGCACCCTCTATTTCTTCACGCTGCTGGGTCTCCTGCTGAACCTGGTCGGCGATCTCACCTACACCCTCATCGACCCCCGCATCGACTTCGAGGCACGCGAGACCGGATGACGCCCGATACCTCGCTCACTCCGGCAAAACGACGCCTGCGGAACTTCCGCGCCAACCGGCGAGGCTGGTGGTCGCTGTGGATTTTTTCCGTACTCTTCAGCGTCTCTCTGTTCGCCGAATTCATCGCCAACGACAAACCCTTGTTGATCCGGTTCGACGGCCATTGGTACGTACCGGTGATCGTCAGCTACCCGGAGACCGCCTTCGGCGGCTTCTTCGAGACCGAGGCGGAATACCGCGAACCGGAGGTGCGGGAAATGATCGAGGCCAAGGGCTGGATGCTGTGGCCGCCCATCCCTTACAGCTACGACACCATCGTCAAGGATCTGCCCACGCCGACCCCCTCCCCGCCCACGGCGCAGAATTGGCTGGGAACGGACGATCATGGTCGCGATGTGGTTGCCCGATTGATCTACGGTTTTCGCATCTCGGTGCTGTTCGGCCTGGCCCTGACCCTGGCCAGTTCCGTGATCGGCGTCGCCGCCGGCGCCGTGCAGGGTTATTTGGGCGGCTGGACCGATCTGCTCTTCCAACGTTTCATCGAAATCTGGAGCGGCCTGCCGACCCTGTTTCTGCTCATCATCCTGGCCAGCGTGGTGGAACCGAATTTCTGGTGGCTGCTGGGTCTGATGCTGTTGTTTTCCTGGACCGCACTGGTTGGCGTGGTGCGGGCGGAATTTCTGCGCGGAAGAAATTTCGACTATGTCCGCGCCGCCCGTGCACTGGGCTTGAGCCGGCGTACGACCATGGTCCGCCACATCCTGCCCAACGCCATGGTGGCGACCCTGACCTTTCTGCCGTTTGTGCTGTCCGGCTCCATCACTACCCTGACTTCCCTGGATTTTCTCGGCTTCGGTCTGCCACCGGGATCGCCTTCGCTGGGTGAACTGCTGGCCCAGGGCAAGGACAACCTCACCGCCCCTTGGCTGGGCATCACCGCCTTTCTGGTCCTGGCCGTCATGCTGTCCCTGCTGGTCTTTATCGGCGAGGCGGCACGGGATGCCTTCGATCCCCGCAAGGGCCCGATGGTGAAGCGATGAGCGAGCCGATGCTGCTGCAAATCGATGACCTGTCGGTCGGCTTCGGCACCACTCTGGCGGTCGACCGTATCGCGATGGACATCCGTCCCGGCGAGTGCGTCGCCCTGGTGGGCGAATCCGGATCCGGCAAATCGGTAACCGCCCATTCCATTTTGCGTCTCTTGCCCTATCCCGCGGCCCATCACCCCAGCGGCCGCATCCTGCTGCACGGCGAAGACCTGCTACATGCCCCGGAACACCGCCTGCGACAGGTCCGTGGCGAGAAGATCGCCATGATCTTTCAGGAGCCCATGACCTCCCTCAACCCCCTGCATACCGTGGAACGCCAGATCGGCGAAACCCTCGCCGTACACAAGGGCATGGTGGGCAGCAAGGCACGCAAACGCATCCTGGAACTATTGGATATGGTGGGTATTCGTGACCCGGAGAGCCGGCTCGGCAGCTACCCCCATCAACTCTCCGGCGGCCAGCGCCAGCGTGTGATGATCGCCATGGCCCTGGCCAATGAGCCGGAACTGCTGATCGCCGACGAACCCACCACTGCCCTGGATGTGACCGTACAGGCGCAGATCCTGCGTCTGCTGGACAAACTGCGCCAGGATCTCGGCATGGCCGTGCTGCTGATCACCCATGACCTGGGCATCGTGCGCCACTTTGCCCAACGGGTTTGCGTGATGCAGGCCGGCAAGCTGGTGGAAAAAGGCGAAACGAAGCGCATCTTCAACGATCCACAGCACGCCTACACCCGCCACCTGCTATCGGCCGAACCTGGCGACAAACCCGGTTCAGCCCCCGCGCATGCCCCCGAGGTAATGCGCGCGAAGGACCTCAAGGTCTGGTTTCCAATCCGCCGCGGCGTATTGCGCCGAACGGTAGATCATTTCCGTGCCGTGGATGGCGTCGACCTGAGTGTGCGGGAGGGGCATACCGTGGGGGTGGTGGGCGAAAGCGGCTCCGGTAAAACCACTCTGGGTCTTGCCCTGTTGCGGCTGCAATCCAGCCGGGGCGACATCGTCTTTCAGAACCGGTCCCTGCAGGAACTGCGCGGCAAGCAGCTGCGGCCGCTGCGCAAGGAAATGCAGATCGTGTTCCAGGACCCGTTCAGCAGTCTGAACCCGCGCATGTCTGTGGGACGCATCGTCGGCGAAGGCTTGGAAGTACATGAATCAAGCCTGGGCGAAACGGAACGGGAGGGGCGCATCATCGCCGCGCTGGACGAAGTCGGCCTTGATCCACAAACCCGTCACCGCTTTCCCCACGAGTTTTCCGGCGGCCAACGCCAACGCATCGCCATCGCCAGGGCCATGGTGTTGAAACCCCGTTTCGTGGTGTTGGACGAACCCACTTCGGCCCTGGACCGGTCCGTGCAGGCGCAGATCATCGATCTGCTGCGGGAGCTGCAAACCCGCCACGGTCTTGCCTATCTTTTCATCAGCCATGATCTGAAGGTGGTGCGGGCCATCAGCGACGAGGTGCTGGTGATGCGCGGCGGACGGGTATTGGAGCGCGGCGACAGCCAGCAGATCTTCAAGAACCCCCAACATCCCTATACGCGCTCACTGCTGGAGGCCGCGTTCGATCTCTGAGGCGTTTATTCCATACAGCCGCGCGGCTCCCTGTTTGCAATCATTTGTTTGAAAAACCGATCTGCCGACTCGGCCAGTTCGGCCGGTTTGGACAGGATGGTTGCCCCGTTTCCACCATTATTCGGTGACCACGCCCGCTCGATGACATCATTGACGACGGCCAGCAGAAAGGCTTGGACTTTGTCGTTGAAAATATCGTTGTGCCCGCACATGACGTTTTCGTCGGTACGGATGAAATAGAGCGGATAGTTTGCGGGAACAAAGGCCGACCCGATGGCCGGCTGCCCCTTCAGGGTGGTCAAACCAACGGGCTCGCAGACCTCGGCCGCGGCTTCACATCCAAGCAACTCAAAGTTCGTCTCCAGCTCCTCGGGGGATGCCTTCAAATAATGGGTAAGGAAGGGGGCAAAATTGCCCACCGTCGTCGTATCAAGATGCTCCTCCTTCAAAACCCGGTTGTCCTTGGCGTGATCAGGCCGTCGATCGTGCATGTAGACGCGTTGAAGATCGGTTTGCTTCCAGGTGAGCAGGAGCCCGACGGTTTGGCCCAATGGGAAGAAGTAATGATTGGCCCAATCCGCCTCGGAGCTGATAGAAATCAGCACCGGATTCTGCTTGTCGGGATATCCACTTCGCTGCTTTCCCAGGGCGGATTCCACCAAATGAAGCATCTGATTCGCCTCGATTGCCGGATTGATGATGAATATTCCATCACCCAGCGGCGCCACGCCCCCGCCATTCTCGCTTCGGTTGACAAAACGCCCCGACAAGACCTCGCTTGCCGCGCTCACCGTAATCGCCCCACCGAAGCTGTGCCCGAAAAAAGTCAGCACGTTCTTGCCGCTGGTGCCGCTTTGGGGCTGGAGCCTGTCGATTCGATCCAGTTCCAGAAAAAGCCGGGTCACACCGCCCTTGCCAACCTCTTCGGCAACCGCCTTGCGATCCCAGTAGGTGATGTTCCTCAAACCTGTCACATCGATACTGGCCCCGCGCCAACCGACATACACGCCGATCAATCGCCGGTCGCGGACGGCGCCGGTGCCCTTCAGTATGGACAGGGTTCGCTTGAAATCGAGCAGGTTTTGATCGTCTTCACTGGCATTGTGTTTCCAACCATGCACGAAAACGACAACGACGGCACCGCTGGCGGTAGCGTGGGATTCGATGCGCGCCAGGACCTCCTTCACCCGTTCATCGCTGAAGGCGTTTCCCCGTTCGCTGTACTCAACGAAGGCCAAATCGAAGTTCTCGTGCTGTTGATAGTAGCTCCTGGCGCAGACATCGGAACTGTCCGGATTGTGACAATCGGCAGGTGGTCCATCGTGATAGGCCGCATTGCCTGCGCAACCGCCAAGCAGCGCCATGAGCAGCATCAGCAACGGGGCCGGAAGTCCAGAACGAAGCCCGATCGACCTTGGATTCTTCATGCTACGCCTCCAGGCGTGGCTAAGTGAACTTACGAAAATTCCCGGATTTCAAAATCGGCGGAAACAGACTTGGCACACTAAAAGGGCACGAGCGATCCTCAAGGGGATTCCATGTTTCTAATCAAAAACAGTCAACCACTCACCCGGAAAGCCTGTAAGAAGAATGCCACATTACCGCCACAATCGCGAGACTCGCCTTAGGCTTCGGCAGCCATCAAGCCCCGGTCAATACGAACAGCACACCATGCTCGCGCCAGATCCATACATCGATTCCGCGAGCCATCAAATGCGCCATAGGTTCGCCATCGACCCGGTCGGGAACCGGACCGTGGCGATCGGCGTCGTAGCGGGTCTGGTAGAGTGTGCGGACCTTTCCGTCGGCATCGCGCAGACGCAGCTGGGCGGCGACTTTTCCCTGTATGGAGCAATACAGCCCGCCGAGCCAATGCGCATCGGCCAATGCGGGCGTGTCGATAAGGCGAAAATCCAGATCGGTGAACCAGGCACTCAGCGTTTCAAGCTTCTCGCCGCTGACCTGTACGGATTCGCGCTTGAGGTGGTTGGCGACCACCTCGTCAGCCATTCGCGCCAGCGCCAGGTTATCCGCCTGCGGCAGGAGCAAGGACGAGTTCCACCAGCCCAGCAAGAATCCGAGCAGGACACTGGCCAGTGCCACCGACCCCATGAGCCAATGACGCGAGCGAACCGGGTGTTTTGCCGTCGTATCCAGCCCTGACTCCCCTTGCAAGGTCAGCAGACGCTCCATGCGTTCGTCATCCAGCGTTTCCCTCTGCTGGCGCCGCCGCACCGCTTCGCTCAGGGGCAGGCGGGTTCGATCCGGCGTCATGACACCCCCTCCCTCGAAACCTCGCGATTGTCCAACAGGCGTCGGCGCAGGCGGTGTATCCGCGCCAGCACGGTTCCCCTGGGACAATCTTGAAGCTCGGCAATCTCGCGCGCGGTATGGCCCTCCACCGCCCACAGGTGCAGCAGCTCGCGCTCGCTCGGATGCAGGCCGGACCAAATCCGGTCGAGCTCGTCCTGGGCGATGTGGATCTCCTCCAGGGAAGAAAACCCCATCGCCAGGGTGTGTGCATCCAGGACTTCGGAATCCAAGGCTTGCTCGTCCCTACGGCCACGCCGGGTGTCGATGAATCGATTGCGCAGTATACGCCGCAACATGGCCTCGGGATTATCCGCTCGCGGACTCGCGCGCAGGTAGCGTTCCAAGCCGTCCTGAAGCAGATCCGCCGCCTCGCTGGGTTCTGCACACAGGGCGCAACAATAGCGATAGGCGCGATTCAGGGCCTCACGATCGAAAGGTATGCCGTTCATGCCAGCCGACAACCCGAGATCCAACCGCGGCGCAGGAAGTCTTGCAGTGCCCATGCAGCCGTGTGTCCACACAGATCACCAAGGCAAACACCTTCCGCCAGTTGTTTCATAAGGTCGAAGGCATCCTCTGAAAGCCGCTCCACCGAGATAGCGTGGGCGGATCGCCAGAGCACCAGACGATCTTCAGTGCCCGCGGTGTCGGGCAGGGATCCGCCGTCCTTATGCGCACGCCACAGGCCCAATACCGGCCAGGGAGAGCGAAACACGCGCAGTGCCGCAGACGGTATCAGGACCGTCTGGTCGGCGCGCTCCCGTAGCAGGCGCGCAAACGCATTCGTGTCGAAGGGGGGATCGTCGGCTGCGAAATGCAGTTCGTGGTGGAGATACTCAAAGCGAAGCAGGTCCGGCAGGTAGTCGAAACCGGTAAACGCCGCCCCGGCATGGTGTGCCAGAAACCCGGCAACGCTGTCCGCGAACGCGCCGCCGTAAAAGTTGAGATCGGGATGCCTCGACGGGAAGGCGTCAAGATAGTCGCGGCACAAGGCGCGAAAACAATCCTGTCCCAGGATCGCGAGACAGACCGGGAAGGTGCTTTCCAGCGCCCGAATCCGCACAGCCTTGGTGTTATTGCGATAGATGCGCGCCCCAACGGTCCCGTTGATACGGCCTGCCTCCCACAACAGCGGGAGAAGTTCCTCCACATCTTGCCCGGAGCGATCGGTCTCCAGCACTGCGGCCAGGCAGGTCTGCAATCCGGCCAGCGGTCCCACCTCAATCTCCCCCCAGACGGACCGAATCGGCCTGCCGCGCCTGATCGAGCAAGACGGAAAACGCCGGCAGATCGTTGTCCCACTCGATCAAGGTCGGCACCTCAGGCACCGCCTCGACTACCCGGGCATAGAGCGACCATACCGGTGGATGCACCGGATGATCGTGGGTATCCAGCAGATAGCCATCCTGCCGGCTGTAACCCGCCAAGTGGATCTCTCGCACCGCAGCAAGGGGCAATGCGGCAAGATAGGCATCGATGTCTTCGCCGTGATTCACGTGATTGACGTAGAGATTGTTGACATCCAGCAGCAACCCGCAACCGGTTCGTTCCACCAGCTCGGACAGAAACTCCGCCTCGCTGCGGTTCGATTCGCGAAACCGCAGATAGGCCGAGATGTTCTCGACTACCAGAGGTTGACCGAAGAAGTCCTGAATTCGTTGCACCCGGGCGGCGACATGGGCAAGCGCCTCACTGGTATACGGCAAGGGCAAAAGGTCGTGGAAGTTATGGCCGTGGCAGGAAGTGAAGCAAAGATGATCAGAGATCCAGGCCGCTTCGACTCGCTTGGCCAGAGAGCGGATCCGGGCCAGATAGTCGAAATCCAGGGCGTCCGTTCCGCCGATATTCATGCCGACACAGTGCAACGTCAATGGCCAGCGCGACGCCACGGCATCGGTCTGGGCCGATATCGGTCCGCCGGCAGCCAGATGATTGTCGGCCAATAACTCGAACCACGGCACATCCGCACCGTGGTCCAGGATCTCGGCAACGTGCGGCATACGCAGACCCAGGCCCGCCCCGCGAATGGTATCTGACATTACGGTCCGCACCTGCCGTACCCCCTACTTCGCGGGCTTCACCTTGGCGACCACACCGCCGATTTTCGCGCAGGTTCCCGACGGGGTGTACACCCATTCATTGGGATCCTTATCCATGCTGGCCTGCCCGGAACAGCCGTGCTTGCCGTCCAGGGCGCCGCAGTCGTTCATGCCGGCCTTGGCGACACCGGCGCATTTTTCCCAGTGGGTTGGGGCATCGGGCACCGCTTGTGCGGTGCTGGTAACGAGCATGGATGAGGCCGCCAACAGGCCGGCGACAGCAGTGGCAAGCTTGGATTCTTGGTTCATGGGGAAACTCCCGGATAGTAAAGCGACGGCCGATTGCCGTCACTTCCCAAGACGATTCCCCTGGCGGTTTGATTGCGCGAATTGCCGATCCGAAATCCGAACAACCCGAAGCTCATGGTTCCGTCCCGCCGCATGGATCTCTTCGGCGCACACAGCGGTTAACACTGCGATGCCAAGGCTGTCGTTGAAAAGGTACCGTAGCCCAGGCCCCGGTTGGCGTATAATCGCCATTGACGGCAATGGCAGGACAGGATAGCGGTCTGCCACAAATGATTTCAGCCTGATTGCGTATTGCACATTTCTGGTCTGAATCTCTGGTTGGCAAGTGGAGCACACATGACGACGACACTCGTACAGAAACACCTGATCAAGGGTACCCGGGAATTCACACTGGTCGGAGAAGAGGTTCAATACACTATCCAGTCACCGCTGAAAACAGAGTCGTTGAGCGTTGTATTGTGTGTTTTGGATCCCGAACCCGTCGTTTCCGGTTCGATGCTTGCGTTTGTAAGCCAGGTCAACAGGGAACCCCTGGTTGAACTGTTCCTCGACAAGCCGGACAAGGAGACCTTCGATGCGTTCGTCGAAACCATGCGGAAACGCATTTCTGAAGAGGATTTCAGCCGTCTTCGCGTCAGGGAAACGAGCGTGACTGTCGACGCGGATCGGGTGGGCGAATCCATTGACATGTTGCGGACCTACGTAGATCCGCTTGAAATTGAGCATTTTCTATCGGCACTGGCGGAACTCCAGGCGAAACCCGGCGACCACGAATGTCTGGTTGCCGTTGCTGAAGCATTTAACGAGCTGGGATTTGTGCAAGGCCAGGTAATCACCTACGCGCCCTATGTCAATTTTCTGTTATCGGGAGAAAGTTGACGTGGCAGCCGCGCAGTTAAACGATCAACTGAATCTGCGCGTTTTCCGCTCACCAACGGAATTTCCGGAGAATCGATGACCATGCCCGCAAAAGTCGAAATTTACGGCACGAGCAATTGCAAGAAGTGCGTTAACGTTCGGGAACTGCTCGATCGCAGGAATGTGGTTTACATCGATTACCTGATCGATCTGATGCCCCTTGAAAAAGATGAAATGATCCGGCGCACCGGACTGAAATATTACCCGCAGATCTTCATCAACGATAAACATATCGGCGGCGAAGAGGAGCTATTGACGCTGGAGGCAGACGGAGAACTGGACGAGCTGCTGGGTTTGGGCGGTAAGGATTGAACCATTCAGTCAATTGTCTCGCCCGTCTGCCGGCAAGCATAGGCAAGATCCCGTCAGCCTTTGAATAGCAGGCAGATCGATGGAGTTTGCGCTCTACACAAGCATGGAACAACTGCCGGCGAGCGCGGGCGCACTTTTTTCACAAGGCGCAAGAGACAGCATGTTTCTTTCGCAACAGTGGTTTGAAAACCTTGCCAACACGGCAGTTGACAGCATCACTCTTGCCTGTGTGGAGCAAGATGGCGGCATGCTGGCGATACTGCCCCTGATGGAGTGTGCCAGCAATCGTTGCTACGCGCTCAGACATCGCTACACCTCTCTTTATTCCTTGTTGCTTGCCGACGGCAACCGACAACAGATGCTGGAATGCCTGCTGCACGGCCTGTGTAAATCCGGATACGGCTCGTTGCTACTGGAACCCGTCGCTGCAATCGATGACAGGCTGGACAGCTTGCAAAGATGCATGGAAGCATCCGGCTCCAACTGCTACCGGAGTTTCCGGTTTTACAACTGGTTCCATAAGGTAGCGGGACAATCCTATACAGACTACATGAGGGATCGTCCGGGGCGTCTCCGCAACACGATCACGCGCAAGAGCCGTAAGCTCGAACGGGAGCATGGCTACTCGGTTCGCCTTTTTATTGGAGAGGAAGTACCCCAGGCCATGCCGGATTACTATGCAGTCTATGGATCCAGCTGGAAGGCCAATGAGCAGTATTCGGACCTGCTTGACGGTTTGGCAACGGTTTTTTCGAAGGAAGGTTGGTCGAGGCTGGGAGTCCTGTATATCAAGGGCCGACCTGCTGCCGCACAACTGTGGTTTGTGCTGCACGGCAAAGCGAATATATTCAGGCTGGCCTACGACGAGACTTGGAAGCGATACTCGCCAGGCTCCCTATTGACGAGTCACATGATGGAGCATGCGATCGATGTCGACCGGGTAGAGGAAATCGACTTCCTGGTGGGCAATGAAACCTATAAGCAGGACTGGATGTCTGAACGCCGTGAGCGTTGGGCGCTAAGCTGCGTGAGAAGCGGCAAGCCCGCGGGAAAGCTTGAGCGATTCATGGGCTCGCTGAAGCACATCCTCAAACGCCGGCGAACGGAGTAGCCAAGCAAGACCATGCGTTTCGCCCTGCGCCATCGGCTGTCACACCGGGCGACCGTGGGAGCCTGACCAGATTCGATACAAAAGCATAAAGCTTCAGCCTTTTGGTACTACCCTTCTGCAGCTGAGGATCGATCATTCTGATGGAGGCAGAATAGGTCCAGCGACGTCCGAGGCGTGGGGCGTGGCCCTTAACCTCTCACTATACCCATAAATATATATTATTCGCCCATTATTTTACTGATCGATCTCATTCCCCGCACTTCGACTGCCCTCCCCCCCAAAAAACCTTCCTTGAAAGAATTCAACGAACAAAGCTTCCAGGAGCCCCAGGCACATCAGGCCAGTCAAGTACAGCTTCTCATTGACTCTCCACTTGACAGACATCAAATACAGGCGAGTCTTCTCCAGCCGCCAAACTCGGATCAACCCCGCCCCGTGGGTCGTAGGCGACCACCTCCGACGACCGCCAATCCTTTTTTTGAATGCCAGTTCAGCGATGTTTGCCACCAGATCGTGGCAATTTTCTTCCCAGTTACGTCATCACCGGCCCAGGTCGATTCAGGCCCGACCGGCACGCTGCCGGGGACGGGCACTGATGGTATTGCCGGCAGAAGCTCCGGCGCATTGCCAAGGACCCGGCGCCGGTTTATAAGGCGTACCCGAAAGCTGGTACCGCCCTCAAAGCCGCGATCGCAGGGATGCGAAGGCCCTGGCCCGCGGGCACGGAGAGGTTATAAACATTCCGTATGAGTACCATGAAAAACGTGAATATTACGATAAGCCAATATCATTTATATTCGCCGATTACATTTATCGAGATGACTGAGGAGACCTGGATACATGTTTACCTACAACCCCTTCTCCGAGCTCACGGCATTCATATCGCCGATAGCCATGCAGGTTTATGTCGTCGTGATGTTCCTGTTGGTGGTCGTCGGTACCCTGCTGGATGTCATGCATAAGAAGAGTGCCAAGTACTTCTTCGAAAATGCTCAAGCAGCTCAAAAGATAGCAAAACGTAAGATCGGCGGCGGAGAAAAGGCGGCCATGGCCGTCAAGACGCTGACCAGCGAAGTGCTGACCTCTTCGGAGTTCGACAACCAGAAACGGCGGCTCTCCCACCTGTTCACCATGTATGGCTTCGTCCTGTTCGTGGTCACCACCGCTGTGCTGATCTTTGCCTATCCCACTGCCGATACCCCGGCACCGCAGATCGTTCCCCTGCTGTGGCACCTGGGCGCCCTGGCCCTGTGCATCGGCGGCTACTGGTTCTGGTTCGGCATCCGGGCCGACGTCTTCGCCGAGGGCAAGAAGTGGTACCACCTGGTTCGCGCGGACATGTTCATCGTCTCCCTGCTGGCGATGGCGACCTTCGCTCTGATCTGGTCCATCCTGCAGAGCTCTGGCGTCGCCGGTTGGGACAAGCTCTTCTTTGCCCTGTTCATTTTGTCCGCCACCTTCCTGTTCAGCACGGTTCTCTGGTCCAAGTTCGCCCACATGTTCTTCAAGCCGGCGGCTGCGTTCCAGAAGCGGGTCATCAAGGCTGACGGTTCCAGAGAGAAGCTGCCCCCGGATTTCGACCTGACGGATCCCGAAGTGCAGGCAATGTACCCCGACGTCCCGGAATACATGGGCAAGAATCCGCCCAACATGGGGCTTGGCATCAAGCGCGAAGCGCCGAACCACTATTGATGTCGATGCGTTGAACCAAGACACGAAGAGGAACTGAACTATGCCGACTTTCGTCTACATGACTCGCTGCGATGGCTGTGGTCAATGCGTTGATATCTGCCCGTCGGACATCATGCACATCGACACCACCGTTCGCCGCGCTTACAACATCGAGCCGAACATGTGCTGGGAGTGCTACTCCTGCGTCAAGGCCTGCCCGCATCAGGCGATTGACGTTCGCGGTTACGCCGATTTCGCCCCCTTGGGCCATTCGGTTCGCGTGAAGCGTGATGAGGAAAAGGGTGTCATCGCCTGGAGAATCCGCTTCCGCAACGGCCAGAAAGACATGAATCTGCTGGCACCCATCACGACCAAGCCTTGGGGCAAGCACATCCCGCAACTTCGCGATGTGCCCGCGCCGACCAAAGAGCAGCGTGACAGCCAGTTGCTGTACAACGAACCCAAATACATTCGCCTGGACGATGGTGATCTCCACACCCTCGAGTCCAATGGTCTGAAGATGGTTGAAGGGGTGGAGGGTTACTAATGGCTTACAAGACAATCGTAGAAGACAACATCGACATCCTCGTTGCTGGCGCGGGTCTCGGTGGAACCGGTGCGGCTTTCGAGGCCAGATACTGGGGTCAGGACAAGAAGATCGTCATCGCTGAAAAAGCGAACATCGACCGCTCCGGCGCCGTGGCGCAGGGTCTGTACGCGATCAACTGCTACATGGGCACCCGCTTCGGTGAGAACAATCCCGAAGACCACGTCCGTTATGCGCGTATCGACCTGATGGGCATGGTCCGTGAAGACCTGCTGTTCGACATGGCTCGTCACGTCGACTCCGCCGTGCACCAGTTCGAAGAGTGGGGCCTGCCGCTGATGCGCAACCCCAAGACCGGCGCCTACCAGCGTGAAGGCCGTTGGCAGATCATGATTCACGGTGAGTCCTACAAGCCGATCGTGGCCGAGGCCGCCAAGAAGTCTGCCGACAAGGTCTTCAACCGTATCTGCGTCACCCATTTGCTGATGGACGAAAGCAAGCCGAACCGTGTCGCTGGTGCCGTTGGTTTCAACGTACGTACCGGCAACTACCACGTGTTCAAGTCCAAGACCGTCGTGGTCGGCGCTGGTGGTGCTTCCAACATCTACAAGCCCCGCTCCGTCGGTGAGGGTGCCGGCCGCGTCTGGTACGCGCCTTGGTCCTCCGGTTCCGCCTATGGGCTGTTGATTGGCGCCGGCGCCAAGATGACCCAGATGGAAAACCGCATCGTGCTAGCCCGCTTCAAGGACGGTTATGGTCCGGTCGGTGCGTACTTCCTGCACCTGAAGACCTACACCCAGAACTGCAACGGTGAAGAGTACGAGTCCAAGTGGTTCCCGGC
>JAGRGI010000130.1 GCA_020445565.1 Chromatiales bacterium | reverse complement strand
AATGAGCCATCGCGGCAAGGAATTTATGTCCATTGCCGAACAAGCCGAGGCTGACTTGCGGGAATTGATGGGCATTCCGAGCAACTACAAGGTGTTGTTTTTGCAAGGTGGCGCCTCTTCCCAGTTCGCCATGGTTCCCCTGAATCTTCTGGGCGATGCCGGCCGTGCCGACTACCTCAATACCGGGCAATGGTCCAAAAAGGCCATCGCCGAAGCCCGGCGCTTTGGCGACATCAACGTTGCCGCCACTTCCGAGGCGGAAAATTTCACCACGATTCCCCTGCCCGAGACCTGGAATCTGGATCCCGCCGCCGCCTATTTGCACTACACGCCCAACGAGACCATCGGCGGCCTGGAATTCCAGGATATTCCCGACGCGGGCGGCGTTCCTCTGGTGGCGGACATGTCTTCCACTATCCTGTCCCGGCCTGTGGACGTGAGCCGTTTCGGTGTTATTTACGCCGGTGCCCAGAAGAACATCGGCCCGGCGGGCCTGACGGTGGTCATTATCCGCGAAGACCTGATCGCCGCGCCAAAGGACGGTACGCCCGCTATGTTCAGCTATGCCACCCACGCCAAAGAAGGGTCCATGTACAACACGCCGCCAACTTATGGTTGGTACCTGGCGGGGCTGGTGTTTCAGTGGCTCAAGGACAACGGCGGGCTGGAAGCGATGGCCGAGACCAACCTGCGCAAGGCAGAAAAATTGTATGCGGCCATCGATGGTTCGGATTTCTACGCCAATCCGGTCGATCCCAACTACCGTTCCTGGATGAATGTGCCCTTCACCCTGGCCGATGCCAATCTCGACGCCGATTTTCTGGCCAAGGCGAAACAAGCAGGTCTGTTGACCCTCAAGGGTCACCGCTCCGTTGGCGGCATGCGCGCCAGCATCTATAACGCCATGCCTGAAGCGGGCGTGGATGCCCTGGTCGACTTCATGGCCGATTTCGAAAAATCCCACGCCTGAGCCAAGGATCACCATGTTCAAGATTCAAACCCTGAACAACATCTCCGTCGTGGGGCTGGAACGCCTGCCCCGAGAACAATACGAAATTGCCTCGGAGATGAGTCAGCCGGACGCCATCCTGGTGCGCTCCGCCAAGATGCACGACATGACCATTGCCGATTCCGTCAAAGCCATCGGGCGTGCTGGCGCGGGGGTGAACAACATCCCTGTGAGCGCGCTCTCGGCGCGTGGCGTGCCGGTGTTCAATGCCCCTGGCGCCAATGCCAATGCGGTGAAGGAACTGGTAGTGGCCGGCATGCTGCTGGCAGCCCGCAATATCTGCCAGTCCTGGGACTTCGCTCGCAACCTTCAGGGTTCCGACGAGGAAATCAACAAGGCGACCGAGGCCGGCAAGAAAAACTTTCGCGGTTTCGAGCTGCCGGGCCGAACCCTCGGCGTGGTGGGACTGGGCGCCATTGGCGTTCAGGTGGCCAATGCCGCGTTGGCTTTGGGGATGAAGGTGATCGGTTACGACCCCACCATCACCGTGCAGCGTGCTTGGCAGATGTCCTCGGAAGTGGAACAGGCGGCGGGGCTGGACGATCTGTGCTCCAAGGTGGATTTCATCACCTTCCACGTGCCACTCACGGACGAGACCCGCGGGATGATCAACACCAGCCGCATCCGCTGCATGAAGGAAGGCGTGGTGTTTCTGAACTTCGCCCGCGACGGCATATTGGACAACGACGCGGTGGTGGCGGCGCTGGATGCCGGCAAGGTGTACGCCTATGTCTGCGATTTTCCCAGCAACAAGCTCAAGAACCACCCACGAGTGATCACTCTGCCCCATCTGGGCGCCTCCACCGGCGAGGCCGAGGACAACTGTGCGGTGATGGTGGCGGAGCAGGTACGCGATTATCTGGAGAACGGCAACATCCATAATTCGGTGAACTTCCCGGAGGTACAGATGCCCCGCAGCGAGGGTTATCGTATCGCCATTGTCAATGCCAACGTACCGAATATGGTTGGCCAGATCTCCACCGATCTGGCCAAGGCCGGGCTCAACATCGTCGACCTGTTGAACAAGTCCCGAGGCGATTTGGCCTACACTCTTCTGGATGTGGAACAGCCGGTGCCGGAGACAACTCTGGAAGAGATCCGCTCCATTGACGGTGTGTTGGCCGTTCGCGCGCTATAACGCAGGTCTTACCAACGGCACGCAACCCAGGCAGCGATGACAGAACAAGATCAGCTCGACGCGATACGCGACCGCATCGATGCCATCGATGAGCAGATCCAAGAGCTGTTGAACCAGCGTGCCCGCGCCGCTCAGGAGGTGGCGCGGGTAAAGCAGGCGGCGGGGGAGGGTACGGTGTTCTACCGGCCGGACCGTGAAGCCCAGGTGATGCGGCGTGTTATGGAGCGCAACCAGGGGCCGCTGTCCGGCGAGACCGTGGCCCTGTTGTTCCGCGAGATCATGTCCGCCTGTCTGGCTCTGGAACAGCCCCTGCGCGTCGCCTTCCTTGGGCCTGCCGGCACCTTCACTCAGGAGGCCGCGATCCGGCATTTCGGCCACGCCGTCCATACCGAACCCATGAGCGCGATCGATCAGGTTTTCCGCGCGGTGGAAACCGGCGACTGCCACTACGGCGTGGCGCCTATCGAGAATTCCACTGAGGGCGTTGTCACGCATACACTCGACCAGTTCATTCTCTCTCCCCTCAAAGTCTGTGGTGAGGTGGTGCTGCGTATACACCACAACCTCATGGGCAAGGCGGAAAGGCTGGAAGACGTTCATACCGTCTACTCTCATTACCAATCCCTGGCGCAGTGCCGCGACTGGCTGACACGAAAGCTTCCGGGTGTACAGATCACCCCGGTCGCCAGCAACGCCCTGGCCGCACGCATGGTCGCCGAGGGTGACGATCCGGGCGTTGCTGCCATAGCCGGTTCGGCCGCCGCCGATATGTACACGCTGCCGATATTGGCGCCGAACATCGAGGATCATCCAGAGAATTCGACCCGTTTTTTGGTTCTGGGTCGCCAGGAGGTGGAACCCACCGGCCACGACCGCACCAGCCTGATGATCTCCGCCACCAACAAGCCCGGCGCTCTGTATCGCCTGCTGGCGCCTTTCGCCGACCGCAATATCAGTCTGAGCCGCATCGAGTCGCGGCCATCGCGTCGCGAATCCTGGGCCTATGTGTTCTTTGTTGATCTGCTTGGGCACGTGCGTGACGAGCCGGTTGCCGAGGCGATTCGCAAACTGGAGGAAGAGGCGGCCACGGTGAAGGTTCTCGGTTCCTATCCACAGGCCGTTGTCCGATAATCAACGCATGTCTTTGGGCATGCAACGCTAGCGAAACATCCAAACCATGGATTTCTGCGATCTCGCAGTGGACGGCGTACGACGCCTGTCCCCCTACCAGCCCGGCAAACCGATCAGCGAATTGCAGCGCGAGATCGGCATTCAGGACGTCGTCAAGCTGGCCTCAAACGAAAATCCACTGGGGCCTTCGCCCCTGGCCGTGGATGCCGCCCGTGATGCCCTTGCGCAATTGGCGCGTTACCCGGATGGGGGCGGCTTCGATCTCAAGGCGGCGCTGGCACTGCGCCACGGTGTCGACCAGTCCTGCATCACCCTCGGCAATGGCTCGAACGATGTGTTGGACATGGTTGCCCGGGCCTTTCTCGGACCGGGCCGCAGCGCGGTTTTCTCGGAGCACGCCTTTGCCGTATACCCGATCGCCACCCAGGCGGTGGGTGCAAGCGCTCGAATTGCGCCGGCCAAGAACCATGGCCACGACCTCCAGGCCATGGCGGCGGCGGTGGCCGAGGATACCCGCGTGGTGTTCATCGCCAATCCCAACAATCCCACGGGTGGTTGGCTGGGCAGTGCGGAATTGGAGGGCTTTCTGGGTGAACTGCCCGGTAATGTCATCTGCGTGGTGGACGAGGCTTATTTCGAGTACGTTGACCGGCCGGACTACCCGGACAGCAGCCAATGGCTGGAACGGTTCGAGAATCTGATCGTCTGCCGAACCTTTTCCAAGGCGTATGGCCTGGCTGGCTTGCGGGTTGGTTACAGCCTCTGCGGCCCCGCTATCGCGGATCTTCTCAATCGCGTCCGCCAGCCTTTCAACAACAACAGTATTGCCTTGGCGGCCGCCGAGGCGGCCTTGGGCGATCGCGAACACCTTCAGCAGGCGATAGCCCTGAATCGGGACGGCATGGCCCTGTATGAACGGGCCTTTACCGAAATGGGCTTGGATTGGATACCTTCCGTAGGCAACTTTGTCTGTGTCCGGCTGGATAGGCCCGGTACGGAGGTTTACCGGGCGTTACTCGGTTTGGGTGTGATCACTCGGCCGGTGGCCAATTACGGCCTGCCGAACCATCTGCGTATCAGCATTGGGACCTTGGCGGAAAACCAACGATGCGTAGATGCATTGCGAACGATACTGGACAAATCACCATGACCCAGTCCAGTGCGTTCGCAATTCGTCGTTTGGCCGTTATCGGCGTCGGCCTAATTGGCGGGTCTTTGGCGCGCGCCTTGCGCGAGGCCGGAGCCCTGGGCGAGGTGGTGGGGTGCGGACGTGGAAGGGCGAATCTGGAAAAAGCCGTCGAGCTGGGTGTGATCGACCGCTATACGCATGATGTGGGCGAGGCTGTGGAAGGTGCGGATATGATCTTTGTCGCCGTGCCCCTTGGCGCCATGGAGAAAACCTTTGCCGCCATGAAGGGGCACTTGGCCGAAGATGCGGTCATTACTGACGGCGGCAGCACCAAGGCCAGCGTGGTGGAGGCCTGTCGTCGCGGTTTGGGGGATATTCCAGCCGGATTTGTACCTGGCCACCCCATCGCCGGTACCGAGCAAAGCGGCGTCGAGGCCAGCTTTGCAACTCTCTATCACAAGCGGCGCGTGATTCTCACACCGTTGTCTGTAACCAGCCCTGCTGCCGTGGCGCGTGTTCGCACCATGTGGGAAACCTGTGGCTCCGAGGTCAACGAACTCAGCGTCGAACACCACGATTTTGTTTTGGCGGCGACCAGCCATCTGCCGCATATGCTTGCCTTCGGCCTGGTAGACACCCTGGCGCGCCTGGATGAGACCGACGAGGTGTTTCGCTACGCCGCCGGCGGTTTTCGCGATTTCAGCCGTATCGCGTCATCCAATCCGGTGATGTGGAGAGACATCTGCCTGGCCAACCGGGATGCCCTGGGGGATCTTCTGGAACGGTTCTCGGTGGAGATGGTCGATCTGGCCGCCAGCATTCGGGCCGGTGACGGCGATCGGCTACTGGAAATTTTCGAACGCGCAAAGGCGGCCAGGGACAATTATGTGGACGGGGTGTACGAGAAGTAGCCCGTTTCGATCAATATTTGTAGGTAGCCTCCAACATTTCCCGCGTCAGTACGCCATAGATCGGTCGTATCCCCGGCGCGGTCACACGCTCCACGAACAGGGCTTCGTGGCCGGAAGTCTTGAGCAGGTCCAGGGCCTCCTGCAGGGTTGCGCTGAGGTGCACCGGGCTGACCCGATAACGGTTGCCGGGGATCTCCAGCAGTTTCACCGTATCGGCTCGTTCCTCTGCCGGTTGTTCCTTCTGGGCCAACAGATACTTTTCGAGATCTCGGGTTGGCAGCAGATGGCTGGGGCCGTCCTTCCCCATGATCAACAGCCACCTTGGCGCTTCGCGAATCATTGTCTCGGCCTCTTCAATAGTCACTTCGGCCTGGGTTCGCTTGAAACTGCGCTCCATCACGCTGCCCACCGCAGCGCGGCGCAGGGCCTGCAACACCGGATTTGCATCGTAGTCCAACCCCGTGGAACGCAGCAGGGTCACGAACAGGGACTCTTTGCGAAACCCCTCGCTGGCGGTCAGTCCCGCGACGACGACCACCAACATACCGGGCAGAATGATTTCCGGGTTGTCGGTCAGTTCCAACATGGCGGTGAGGGCCGCCAGCGGCGCTTGCAGATTGGCACCCATCATGGCACCCATGCCCAGTAGTGCGTAGGCCCCCGGATCCGGCTGCCACGAGGGTAGCAATGCCTGCATGCCCAAGCCGACGAGACCGCCGACCAACCCGCCAATGAACAGCGACGGGCCGATGGTGCCTCCCGGTACGCCCAGACCGATGCTTGCCGTGGTCGCCAACAGTTTAGCTACCAATAGCATCGCCAATGTCGTGGCCCCCAGTTGTCCCAGCAGTACGCCGTTGAGGGTGTCGTAACCGATTCCCATCACCTGAGGGAAGGCCAGAGCGATGAACCCTACAATGGCCCCGGCGGCGATGGTCTTCCACCAGATAGCGATCGAGCGGGTGCGGCCGATGGTTGTCTCCAGCATTTGTGTGAATCCCGCCGAAACCCCGCCCACCAAGAGTCCCAGGAGGATTACCGCGGGAATCTCTGCCAAGGTTGCCAGGGCCAGATTGGGTATTTTAAATGCCGGGTCGGTGCCGAACACTGCCACCGACAACGTGGTTGCAGAGACCGCCGCCACGATCACCGGAATGAAGCTGGCCAAAGTATATTCCAGCATGATGACCTCCAGTGCGAAGATCACCCCTGCCAGCGGCGTGTTGAATGAGGCGGCGATACCCGCCGCGGTGCCACAGCCTACCAGCGTGCGGATGGCGTTGTTCGGCAGTGCCAGGGTTTGACCCAGCAGGCTTGCGGAGGCGGCACCGAGAAACACATGGGGGCCTTCGCGGCCCACGGAATGCCCGGAAATCAACGCGATGGCAGCGCCGAAAAACTGCAATAACAGTCCGCGAAGATTCAAATAGCCCTGGTGATAGGCCATGCGCTCCAACACCCGCGCAACCCCGAGGAGATGCAGGCCCTGGGAACCGAAACGGAACATCAATGCCAGAGCGACACCACCGGCCAGTGGCAGCGCGAAGCGCACCCAGGCGGGCAGTGCCTCGAAGTTGTCAGGGTTGCCATCGGGTAGCGATTCGCCCAACGTTCCTTCCACCAGCAGGCGAAAGGCTACGATGACCGCTCCTGCCAGCAGACCGGTCAGCAGACCGAACAGGGACAGCCGCATGAGCGCGTCGGCGCGGGACAAGTGCAGCCGGCTGTCTTCGAGAAAGCGCAGCCAGGTGGTGTGGAGCGGGTGGGCCATTGGGGTAGTATACCCGGACCTAATCAAGAGGATTTCTTATGTTAGCCCTGCTGGATCGAATCCCGACCTCCACTCTGGTTCTCGGTGCCCTGTTGCTCGGGCTCGCTCCGTTCGTCCCTGAGCCTCATCTGGTGGAAAAGATCCGAATGCTCGGCAATGGTACTCTGAGCAAGCCCTTGGATATCTTCGACCTGTTTCTACACGGCTCCTTGCCGGTTTTGCTGGCAGTCAAGTTGGTTCGACAGTGGCGTTTGGAGCGGGAATGATCACGGAACGAGGGGCGCCCCGCGTCTTGATGGTCAGGACTCGGTCGAGTAGAGACAAATGCCCAAAATTACCAGATTTTTCGCTCTACTCGATCCATTCGGCCGTGTCGCAATGTCATCAAAATCCATTCCCCGGGCTAGCATGGTTCCAATAATGTTCACCGGGTTCAAAGTTTCATGCCGACATAGTGGACCAAGTCGCGGTAGCCTTTGCTGAGGTTGCCGATACGCCCTTCTTCGCGGTAGACGACAAGGCGCAAGTCACCAAACAGGCGCAGCAGCTCATTGGGTGCCAGGCGAAACGCCGGATTGCCGGGGCCGATGGCGTTGACGGCCTCGCGGCTGAAGGTCTGGTAGAACAGGAGGCCGCCGGGTTGCAGTGCCGCGCTGATGGCGGCACAAAGGTCGCGGTCAAGGAAATGGGCCACGACGATCACGTCGAAGGTCGATGGTTCCGGTGGTTGAGCGGTCACGTCCCTGGCCTGAACCAATACCCCCGGAGTTTCGTTTCGAATTCTATCGATCGCAATCGCGGATAGGTCCCAGGCGTGACTCTCCAGGCCCAAGCCGGACAAATAGCGGGCGTTGGCGCCCAGGCCGCAGGCCAAGTCCAGGCTGCGACCCGATTCGGGCAAGAGATGCGCGTTTTCCAGCAATACGTTGGCCGGCGCGGGCAATTCCCCGGACTGGCGGTAGCGCGCATTCCATTTCTGCTCGTCGCTCATCGTCTCAACTGCGCCAGAAGCCGGGCGTGATCAGCACCAGCAGGGTGAAGATCTCCAGGCGCCCCAACACCATGGCGAAACACAGTATCCATTTCGCCAGATCGCCGAGTTCCGCGAAACTGGCGCCGACACCGCCCAGTCCCGGACCCAGGTTATTCATACAGGCGGCCACGGCGGAAAACGAGGTGATCAGGTCCAGCCCGGTGGCCGCCAGGGCAAGGTACATGAAGGTGAAAGAGGCCACGTAAAGGGCGAAGAACCCCCAAACCGCGTCCACCACACGGGGGCTGAGGGTTTTGCCGCCCACACGAACCGGTATGTGGGCGCTGGGGTGGATCAGCCGGGTGATCTCACGCATGCCCTGCTTTACCAGCATCAACACCCGTATGGCCTTCATTCCGCCGCCGGTGGAGCCGGCGCAGCCACCGACGAAACTGCTCATCAGCAGGAGAATCTCGATGAACGGGGGCCAGTAATAGTATTCGGCGGTGGTGAAGCCGGTGGTGGTGCCGATAGAGACGGCCTGAAACAGGCCCTTGTAGAAAGCCTCGTCGTCGATGTAGGTGTCGGTATAGTACAAGGCGGTGGAGGTGATGATGGCCACTGTCGCCAACAGACCGAAATAGAAGCGAAATTCAGCGTCCAGGCGATAGGTTTGCAGGCTGCGGCGACGCCAGGCCACATAGTGCAGGGCGAAATTGACGCCGGAAATGAGCATGAATACCACAGCGATCATCTCGATGGCCGTGCTGTCGAAGTAGCCCATGCTGGCGTCGTGGGTGGAAAATCCGCCGATGGCCACGGTCGAAAAGGAATGGCAGATGGCATCGAAGGCGGTCATGCCGGCCAGAAAGTAGGCCACGGCGCAAGCGATGGTGAGGGACAGATAGATATACCAGAGTGCCTTGGCGGTCTCGGTGATGCGGGGGGTTAGCTTGCTGTCCTTCATGGGGCCGGGGGTCTCCGCCCTGTAAAGCTGCATGCCACCGACGCCCAGCATGGGTAGCACGGCCACAGCCAGGACGATGATGCCCATGCCGCCCAACCATTGGAGTTCCTGACGGTAAAACAGGATGGACTTGGGCAGGGTGTCCAGGCCGACAATGACGGTGGCGCCGGTGGTGGTGAGGCCGGACATGGACTCGAACACAGCGTCTGTCAGGGACAGGTGCGGATCGCTCGCCAGGGCCAGGGGCAGGGCGCCGGCCAGACCCAGCACTGTCCAGAACATGGCCACCACCAGGAAGCCGTCGCGAAGTCGCAGCTCCTTGCGGTAATCCTTGACGGGAAACCAGAACACCACGCCGACGGTCAGCAGCAGCAGGAAGGCGGCGATGAAGGTATGCCAAGCGCCATCGTTATACAGCAGCGAGATCAGCGCGGGCGGCAGCAGTGTGGTGCTGAAGACGATCAGCAGCAGCCCGAGAATCCGTTGAATGACCTGAAGTTGCATGAGATCAGAAGAACAACGCGCTGACTTGGAAGAGTTTTTCCACCTCGGCGATACGGCGTTTGTCCACCAGGAACAGGATGATGTGGTCCTCCGGTTCGATGACGATGTCGTGATGGGCCATGATCACTTCTTCTCCGCGGACGATGGCGCCGATGGTCGTACCCTTGGGCAAGGGGATTTCCTCAACCGCCCGGCCCACCACCTTGGAGGAGCTTCGGTCGCCATGGGCGACGGCCTCTATGGCCTCGGCGGCCCCACGGCGCAACGAATGCACGTTGACCACATCGCCCTTGCGAACATGGGTGAGCAGCGAGCCGATGGTGGCCTGTTGGGGCGATATGGCGATGTCGATCATGCCGCGCTCTTCCACCAGATCGGCGTAGGCGGGTCGGTTGATGATCGATAACACCTTGCGGGCGCCCAGGCGCTTGGCCAGCATGGCGGAGAGGATGTTGGCCTCGTCGTCATTGGTGAGGGCGCAGAACACGTCGGTGTTCTCGATATTTTCCTCCAGCAGCAGCTCCTGGTCTGCGGCATCGCCCGACAGCACGATGGAATTGTGCAATTCCTGGGCGATCTGCCGGGCGCGCTTGGGATTTGCCTCGATGATCTTGACCTGCAGGCGGTTTTCCAGGGCCTGGGCGAGGCGTTTGCCGATATTGCCGCCGCCGGCGATGATCATGCGTTTGTAGGATTTGTCCAGACGCCGCAGTTCGGCCATTACGCCGCGGATGTCCTCGCGCGCGGCGATGAAAAACACCTCGTCGTCGGCCTCGATGACGGTGTGGCCCTCGGGAATGATGGCGCGGCCATGGCGATAAATGGCCGCCACGCGGGCGTCGGTCTTGGGCATATGCTCACGCAGGGTACGCAATTCGTGGCCCACCAGGGGGCCGCCGTAATAGGCTCGTACCGCCACCAGCCGTACGCGGCCATCGGCGAAGTCGAGCACCTGCAGGGCGCCGGGATATTCGAGCAGATGGGTGACGTCGTCGGTGACCAGTTGTTCCGGGCTGATCAGCACATTGACCGGGATGCCCTCGTTGTTGAACAGGCGCTCGCCATAGCTCATGTACTCCGGCGATCGCACCCGCGCGATCTTGATGGGTGTGTTGAACAGGGTGTAGGCCACCTGACAGGCGATCATGTTGGTCTCGTCGCTGTCGGTGACGGCGATGAGGATGTCGGCATCGGCGGTGCCGGCCCTTTCCAGGGCATCGGGATGGGCGGCGAAGCCCTCCACGGTGCTGATGTCCAGCCGATCCTGCAACTCGCGCAGTCTGGCCGTGTCGATGTCCACCAGGGTGATGTCGTTGGCCTCGCTGGCCAGGTTGGTGGCCAGCGAGGTGCCGACCCTGCCGGCGCCTAGGATGACGATCTTCATGGGGGGTTCGTCTTACTTCTTTTCCTTGATCTCTATACCCAGGGCGCGCAGCTTGCGGTAGAGATGGGTACGCTCCATACCGACGGCCTTGGCCATCTTGCCGACACTGCCACCGGCCTTTTCGAGCTGAAATCCCAAGTAGGCCTTTTCGAACTGCTCGCGGGCTTCGCGCAGGGGCAGGTCGTAGGTGCCGGTGGCCGCCTCCGGTTCTTCGGACCGTGGTTCGCCGTGGCAGGTAGCCAGGGCGTTTACCACCTCGTCCAGGGATACTTCCTCGCCTGCGCCCAGGATGAGCAGGCGTTGAATCAGATTCTTCAGCTCGCGGATGTTGCCGGGCCAGTTATGGTTGCGCAGGTAATTCTGTGCCGCCACGGAGAAATGCCGAAACGGGAGATTTTCCTGAGTGACGAAGCGATCCACGTAATAGGCCAGAAGTTCAGGGATGTCCTCCCGGTGGTCACGCAGCGGGGGGACATGAATCGGCACCACGTTGAGGTGGTAGAAGAGGTCTTCCCGAAAGCGGCCGGTCTGTACATCTTCGTGCAGATTGCGCTGGGTGGCGGCGACGATGCGCACGTCTACCTGCACCGGCGCGCTGCCGCCGACACGCAGAAACGCGCCGGTCTCCAACGCGCTCAAGAGCTGGGTCTGTGTGCCGGGGTCCATATCGCCGACTTCGTCGAGGAACATGGTGCCACCGTTGGCCTGTTCCAGCCGACCGTATTGAACGCGACCGCCTTCTTCGCTGCCGAACAACTCCACGGCGGAATTCTGCTTGGCGATGGAGCCTACGCCCACGTCGACGAAGGGTCCGTCACGGCGCTGGCTGTTGGCGTGCAGGTAGCGGCCGAAGGTTTCTTTGCCGGAACCCGGTTCGCCGGTGATCAGCACCCAGGTGTCGTGCTGCGCGATTCGCTTGGTTTGTTCGCGAAGGCTCTGCATGGTCGCGCTCTTGCCGATGGGTTCGGCCACACCGATGGATTTGCTGCGCAGACCGACGTTTTCACGGTAGAGCTTGTCCGCCTGCAGGGCACGCTCCACGGTGACCAGCAGCTTGGCCAGCGACAGCGGCTTTTCGATGAAGTCGTATGCGCCGAGACGGGTCGCTTCCACGGCGGTTTCGACGGTACCGTGGCCGGACATCATGATGACCGGGCACGGTAGACCACCTTCCTCTATCCATTGCTTGAGCAGACTGATGCCGTCGATATCGGGCATCCAGATGTCCAGCAGGATCAGGTCGGGCCTGCGGTCACGGCGCGCGGTGCGCGCGGCCTCGCCATTCTCGGCCTCGCCAACTTCGTAGCCCTCGTCTTCCAGGATCTCGCGTACGGTGGTGCGGATATCCGGTTCGTCGTCCACGATCAGGATGTAGGAGGCAGTCATGCGCGTTTCCTAATTCTTTTCAGCAGCCAGCAGAGGGGACTCCGCGGGCGAGCTCACCAAAAGTGTACGATTTTCCACCGGAAGGCGCAGCCGCACCAGCCCCCCGCCGGATTTCGTTGCCTCCGGCTGGATGATTCCGCCGTGTTCCTCCACGATTTTCTTGACGATGGCCAGGCCCAGCCCGGTACCCTTGGGTTTCGTGGTTACATAGGGTTCGAACAGCTGGCCGCGGATATTCTCCGGAAAACCGGGACCGGTATCGCCAAATTCCATGATCACCGAGCTGCATGGGGTTTCGGCACCGCAGCGGCAAGTGATGGTCAGGCGTCGTTCCGGGCTGTCGTGCATGGCCTCCAGGGCATTGGTGATCAGGTTGTGAATGACCTGGCGCAGGCGGCCGCGATCGGCCAGGATCTGGGGCGTGCCGGGAGACAGGTCCAACTCGATCTCGGCACTAACCGCATTGTTGCGGTACAGGTCGACGACCTCTTCAACGAGTGCGACCACGTCCACCGGTTCCGGCGCCATCTTTGGCGGTCGGGCGTAGTCGCTGAAGGCATTCACCATGGCCTTCATGGTTTCGACCTGGGCAATGATGGTATTGGTGGAACGGTCCAGCACCCGCGCGTCGGATTCCGGCAGGGTGTGCAGGTATTTGTGTCGCAGTCGTTCGGCGGACAGGCGGATCGGCGTCAGCGGGTTCTTGATCTCATGCGCCATGCGCCGGGCGGCCTCTCCCCAGGCGGCATCGCGTTGGGCTTGGATCAAGGTGGTGATGTCGTCGAACACCACCACATGGCCGCGCTGCTGTCCACGGGAGCTGGCCAGCGGTGTGCCCCGGCACAACAGAATCTGCCTGCCAGTGGCACCGAACAGGGTGAGTTCCTCTTCCCAGGATTCGGGGGTTTCCTTCTGGTGTCGGCAGACCATATCGGTGAAGCCCGCAAGATGAGGCTGGCGTTTGGCGATCTCGCTGAAAGGCAGTTCGTGCACGGAATCCAGATCGCAGCCCAGTATGCGCGCGGCTACCGGGTTGGAGGTACGCAGGCGTCCCTCGCTGTCCAGACTGAGCACGCCACTGGAGAGGCTGCCGAGCACCGCTTCCAGATAGGTGCGCTGGTCTTCCAGCTGGCGCTGGCTGCGTGCCACCCGGCGGGTCATGGCGTTGAAGGACTTCACCAGGAAGCCCAGCTCGTCGTTGCTCGACAGCGGTAGGCGTTGGTTGTAGTCCCCGTCCGCCACCGCCCGCGTGCCTGCCACCAGATCGCCTATGGGGGCGGTGAGGCGGCGGGCGGAAAAGAAGGCCGCCCAGATGGCCGACAGCAGGCTGAACAGCAATACCAGGGAGAGGGTAAGCGTAAAACTTTGTTTCAGCGCGTTGCGCAGATAGGACAGCTCCCGGTATTGCTGTTGGGCCAGTTCCACCCCCAGGGCGAGATTGCTGATCCGGTCCGGTATCGGATAGAGCGCCTGCAACAGGAAGGGGCTGCCTCCCGGTGCGGTCACCACGGCGCGGATGTGCAGACCGCGATCACGTAGAGGATCCAGCCCCACATAGTTGTTGCCTTGCTTCAGTTGCAGCAGCACGTCTTCGCCTGGCAGTTCGGGCACGGTGAGGGTGTTGCCGGCGTTGCTGGAGGCGAGAATCTGCCCGCTGATGGAGGCCAGGGTAAGTTCCATGGCACCGTATTTGGCGCGCTCGTCACCCAGGGCAACTGCCAGATTGCCGTCCTGCACGCTGCCCAGGGCATTCATCATCTGCTGTGTCTGGCGGAAACGTTCGCGCATGGCTTGGTCCAGGGAAGCGCGGCTGAGTTCCAGGGAGTCGTCCAGGGCCTGTTCGATGCGCACATCGAACCAGTTGTCGATGCCGCGATGCAGAAATTGCAGCGAATAGTAATAGACCACGCCCACGGGCAGGACGGCCAGCGCCGCGAACAGACCCACCATGCGCGCGGTGAGCCGCGAGCCGGCGGCCTGCGTGCGGTATTGGCGCACCAGTTGATAGATGTTCAGGCCGATCAGACCCAGCATCAGCACCAGGCCAAAGCCGTTGACGATCAACAGAACGGAGAAAAAGCGTGTCGATTGTGCCGAGTTTTGTGTTGCCGTGCTCATCCAGTGCAACGACACCAACAGCGGTGGCAGCAGAAGCAGAAACGGCGCGAAGCCGGAGGTGAGGCGATTTACGATTCCGGTAGCCATTCGTACCAGTCGCTCGCCATGTGCCACGACGGGCTCGCGTAAGCGACCGGCCGCAGAGGCAGGGGTAGCGCCTCGATGTCCAGACTGGCGCGCAGACGTGCCTCGTAGTTGCCGGGATACTTCAAGCGGTTGACGTTGGTCACGCGGAAATTTCGCAGATTGCCCAGAGCGCGAATGGCTGCAAGTCGGCTGCCGAAATTTCGTTGGTAGCCGTTATCCATATTGACCACCTGAAACAACTGCGCTAATGCGTGGTAGCGGATTTGAAAACGAAAGTCGCGAGTGAGCAAGGTTTCGTCCCAGATCCACCGGCGTGGCCGCAGGACCTCTATTTCCACTTCCACGGTCAGGGGTACGCCGCTGTCCAGGGCCTCCAGTGCGGTAGGCGAGAAGCGGTAGTCGATGTCGGCATCCAGATACCAGTCACCGTCCCGCTGATACAGCTCGGCGCTGCGTACCTCGAATTCCGCCGCCAGGGCTATTGAAGTCCAGGCGAGCAGCATGAACAGCAGTGTCCACGGGCCGCTGCCGCGCTTCAGGCGTTTCAGGAATTCGACGGGATTTGGCATCAACTTTGGTGCAGGTAGTCGAGACGAGGGCCCTTCAGGACGGATGGGTATCGGATTTACTCAGACAAGCATAATAAAAACCATCCATGTCGTCTTCCCCAGGGAGGATTTGCCTGCCTACCGGCATGGCCCGGCCCCAGGTGCCGGGCAGGGGGCGTTCTATCGCGTCGCCGGTCTCGTCAAGGAACTTGGCAAGCTGCAAGTGGTTTTCCTCCGGCAGTATGGAACAGGTGGCGTAGAGTAAACGTCCCCCCGGCCTTAGCAGGGGCCAGAGTGCACGCAGTATAGCTGCCTGGGTGTTGGTCAGCGCATCGATGTCCTGGTTCTTGCGCAGCCAACGGATATCCGGGTGGCGCCGGATGACGCCGGTGGCGCTGCAAGGTGCGTCCAACAGTATGTGGTCGAAGGGCTGCCTGTCCCACCAATCCTGAGGGCGGGATGCATCGCCCTGGCGGATCTGGGCTGTCAGGCCCAGGCGCGTCAGATTTTGTTTGATGCGGACAAGGCGATCCGCGGCGCTGTCGAGCGCCAGCAGTTTGCAATCGCTGCAAATTTCCAGCAGATGCCCGGTTTTGCCGCCGGGGGCGGCGCAGGCGTCCAGAATGCGTTCGCTCTTGCCCGGCGCCAGCAGGGTCGCTGCCAGCTGCGCCGCGGCGTCTTGCACGGACACCAGGCCGTCGCTGAAGCCCGGCAGCCGGTCCACCGCCAGGGGCTGTTCCAGGCGCAGTGCATCGGGCGCATGCTGACCTTCGCGCGCTACGATGTCAGCCGGCTCGAGGGTCTGAGCATAGGCTTCGCGGCTGGTACGCCGGCGGTTGATGCGAATCCAGAAGGGGGGGTGGGCGTCATTGGCGGCGATGATGTCGCGGTAGCTTTCCGGCCAGGCGGTTTGCAGGCGCCGCACCAGCCATTCCGGGTGTGAGCGGCTGGCTTGCGCCTGCTCGAACTGCTGCTGCCATTTTTCGCGCCCACGTTGCGCGTTTCTTAACAATCCATTGACCAGCCCCACGGCCCAGGTCTTTCCCAGATCCCGGGCGGCTTCGGCGGTTTCGCCGATGGCGGCATGATCCGGAACGCGCATGCCAAACAACTGATACAGACCCAGCAGCAACAGACAACGTATGTCCAGATCCTTTGCCTTGAGGGGTTTTTGCAGCAAGCCGTCCAAAACGCTCTGCAAGCCGCCCAGGGTGCGCATGACGCCAAAGGTGAGGTTTTGTACCAGGGGCCGCTCCAATCCCTGGTAAGCGTCCAGTTCCGCGGACAAGGACCGCCCCCGGCCCAGCACCGCCGCGACGATGAGTGCGGCCTGGGCGCGGGGTTTTAGGGTGCGCAGCCTGCTCACGTACCCAAACGGGCGTGATGCAGGGAAACGGCGTTGACGAAATCACGCGCCGATACGGGTTTCTTGCCTGGTCGCTGTAGTTCCGTGAGGCGAAGAACTCCTTCGCCCGTGGCAACGTCCACACCCTCTGCGTTGGTCGCGATCACGCTGCCGGGCGGGGCGTTCCGCGGCCCATCGCCGGGCAGGGCATGGGCACGCCATAGCCTAAGTGTCTCCGCGCCCAATCGGGTCTGAGCCACGGGCCAGGGGTTGAAGGCGAGGATTTTTCGTTCTATTGCCAGCGCCGGGTCTGACCAGTCGATCTGCGCCTCAGCTTTTTCCAGCTTGTGGGCGTAGGTGGCCAAGCTGTCGTCTTGTCGAACGGGAGTAAGCCGGTGGGCGAAAAGATCGGGTAATGCCTCGGCAAGGGTCTTGGCGCCCAACTCGGCCAGGGCGTCATGCAGCTCGCCGCCGGTCTGCCCGGTGGCGATGGGGCAGGGTCGTTTGATCAACATAGGCCCGGTATCCAGACCCGCCTCCATCTGCATCAGGGTGATGCCGGTTTCGCTGTCGCCGGCCATGATGGCCCGTTGAATGGGTGCGGCGCCTCGCCAGCGGGGCAGAAGTGAGGCATGCACGTTCACACAGCCCAGACGAGGAATGTCCAGCACTGCCTGAGGCAGAATCAGGCCATAGGCGGCAACGATCATCAGGTCCGGTTGCAGATCGGCCAGTTCTGCCTGGGCCGAGGCGTTTTTCAGGCTCTTGGGTTGAAAAACCGGCAGGCCGTGTTTTTCGGCCAATGCCTTGACGGGGCTGACGGTCAGTTTGCGCCCACGACCAGACGGCCGGTCCGGCTGAGTGTAGACGCCGACCAGTTGTTGCCCGCTGTCGATGAGGGCGTGCAGGGAAGCAGATGAGAACTCGGGGGTTCCCGCGAATATCAGGCGCATCTGGCTCAAATTGCCACGTGTTCGTGCTCGCTTGATTTCGGCGTCTGGCGCTGAGCCTTTTCGAGTTTTTTGCGGATGCGCTGACGTTTCAACGAAGAGAGATAATCCACAAACAGCTTGCCGTCGAGATGGTCCAGTTCGTGCTGGATGCACACCGCCAGCAGACCCTCCGCCTCCTGCTCCTGGGGGTGGCCGTTGCGATCCAGGTAACGCACGCGGATTTTCTCCGAACGGGTTACCGATTCGTAGACACCGGGCACCGACAGGCAGCCTTCGTCCATGGTTTCACTGCCCTCCTTGTAGGTGATCTCGGGATTGATCAGGCACAAGGGCTGGTCACGTTCTTCGGAAATATCGATGACTACCAGGCGTTTGGCGACGCCTACCTGGGTGGCGGCCAAACCGATTCCTGGCGCGTCGTACATGGTCTCGAACATGTCGTCCACCAGCTTCCGAAGGCTGTCGTCGACCCGCTCCACGGGTTTTGCGTGGTCGCGCAGGCGCGGATCCGGGAAGTGCAGAATTTCCAACTGTGCCATGATGTTTTCTTGCGCTTGGTGGCCTCGAAGTTTACCGCAAATGATACGGATTTTCGTTAATTTTAGCCACTTTCCGAGGGCTGCATGGCGTTTGGCCCGGTACTGGCCGGGGTTGCCCTGCGTGCCAATACTGGCCCGTGGCTCCGCTTTCGTCTACACTCCCCCAAACCCCTTTTTGGCAAGGGAATACCATGACTTATAAGAACTTTCTACGGCTCCTTATCAGCCTGCCATTGATCTTTCCCGCCTTCGCGCAGGAAGAGGCGTCGCAGTTGCGTGAGGGCCACCCGTCGCAGTACGTGGTGCAGCGTGGCGACACGCTATGGGGTATCGCCGATCGTTTTCTCAACGAGCCCTGGCGCTGGCCCGATGTCTGGTACGTCAATCCGGAAATTGAAAATCCGCATCTGATCTATCCGGGCGACACCATTCTGTTGAGTTTCGACGGTGACCGCCCCAGACTCACCGGGATTCGCGGTCGCCCCACCATTCGGCTGTCGCCCAGCGTTCGTGCAACCCGACTCGACCAGGCCATTCCGACCATCCCCATCGATGCCATAGCGCCGTTTCTGAGCGAGTCCCTGGTATTGGAAGACGGTGAGGGGGGAGGACTGCCCTACGTGGTGGCCATCGCGGGGGACCGCATTCTGGCTGGTGCCGGAGACCGTATTTTCGTCAAGTCCATCGAAGAGCCCGAATCGCGCAAATACACCGTGGTGCGCCCCGGCGCCCCGTATGAAGATCCTGATACCGGCGAGATCCTGGGGTACAAGGGTTTGGTGATCGCCAGTACTCAGGTGCTGAGCCCCGGTGAGGTTGCCACCCTGGCGGTGGAGCGCAGCCGTGAAGAGATTCAGATAGGTGATCGCCTGATTCCCTCGCTGGAAGACGGTGTGATTCAGAAAAATTACCTGCCCCATGCGCCGGATTTTGAAGTAGATGGCTTGATCATCGGCGTGCTCGGCGGTGTCAGCCAGATCGGACAATATCGTGTCGTTACCCTCAATCGCGGTGAAGACGACGGCATCGAGGTCGGTCATGTGCTGGTTATCATGGAGGATGGTGGCGAAGCGCGCGATCCCTACGGCAGTTCCAGTACGTCCACGGTCGAACTGCCCGATGAGCGTGCCGGCGTGCTGATGGTGTTTCGTACCTTCGAGCGCGTCAGCTTCGGTTTGGTCATGCGCGCCAAACGCCCGCTGCATGTCGGAGACCGGGTACAGGAGCCCTGACCGTCGAACCTATGTCGGGTAAACCTGAGGCCGCCTGGTGGTTGGCCTTGCTGCGTGCGCCGGGCGTGGGTCCGCGGCGTTTTCTCGGCTTCCTGGGGGAATACGGTGAGCCCCAGGCCGTGTTTGCGGATCGCGGGCTGCGAACCCGGGTCTCGCCACCCCTGGCCGATTGGCTTCGTGAACCCGACTGGCGCGCGGTGGAGGCCGATATCGAGTGGCTCCAGGCGGATGCCCGGCATAGTTTGATTACGCTCGGTGATCATCGCTACCCGCCTTTGCTGAAACAATTGGCGGATCCGCCGCCGGTGCTGTTTCTGGTGGGCGATGCGGATTTGCTGGCCATGCCGCAGTTGGCCGTTGTCGGTAGCCGCAATCCCTCCCGGCAGGGGAGCGAAAACGCCTTCGCCTTCGCCCGCGATCTGGCCGGCCGTGGCCTTGGTGTCGTCAGTGGACTGGCACTGGGCGTGGACGCAGCGGCACACCGCGGTGCCTTGGCCGCCGATGGGGCCACTGTCGCGGTGTTGGGTACCGGACCCGATCGTATCTACCCGGCCAGCCATCGGGATCTTGGTCATGAGATCGCGGAACGCGGCCTTTTGGTGAGCGAATTCACACCGGGTACCGGCGCCAGGCGCGAGAATTTTCCCCGGCGCAACCGGGTGATCAGCGGTTTGAGCCTGGGCTGTCTTGTTGTCGAGGCCGCCGTCCGCAGCGGCTCATTGATCACGGCCAGGCTGGCAGTGGAGCAGGGGCGCGAGGTATTCGCCATTCCCGGTTCCATACACAACCCACTGGCCAAGGGTTGCAATGAGCTGATACGCCAGGGCGCCAAGCTGGTGGAAACCGCCGATCACATTCTGGAAGAACTCGGTGGACTGCTTGGGGAAAGGCGCGAGCGCACCGGAACGGGGGGGGCGATTCGGGGCGCAACCAAGGCGGAAAATCCGCAGATCGAACCGGAATACCGTGCTTTGCTGGACCAGATAGACTATGAACCCACTTCGGTGGATTATCTGGTGGAACGTTGCGGTTTGACCCCTGGGGCGGTATCTTCCATGCTGTTGGTACTCGAATTGCAAGGTTATGTGGAGTCGGTGTCCGGTGGACGTTACCAACGCCGACCCTGATTTAGGCGAAGTCGCATCTGGAAGGGTGAACAATGAAAGAGACGGTTTTTGACGTCCTGGTCTACCTGTTCGAAAACTACATGGATGGCGAGAGCGAGCCGGCCGATGCCGACACGCTGCGAGACGAGCTCATGCAAGTGGGCTTTCCCGAGGCCGAAATCGAAAAGGCTTTCGACTGGTTGGACGCCCTGGCCGACGGCCGCCACGAAGGCGCCGACCCGGTACCCGGCCAAGTCCATCCGATGCGCTACTATCTGCCGCGCGAGATGGACCGCATGGATGTGGAATGCCGTGGTTTCCTGCTGTTCCTGGAACAGTCCGGCATTCTGGACGTGAACTCCCGCGAAGTCGTCATCGACCGCTTCCTGGCTCTGGAAGCCGAAGACGCCGGCCTGGAACACCTCAAATGGGTTGTGCTGATGGTGCTCTTCAATCAGCCCGGTAGCGAAGCCGCCTACGCTTGGATGGAGGACTTGGTCTACGAGCAACAACCGGCCTATCTGCACTGATCGACTTGCTCATAGCTAAATGAAAAAAGCCGGCCATGCGCCGGCTTTTTTCATGTGCTCCCAGCATGGAGCGGGTGGTGGAGCGCCCACGATCCTGTCACACGGCCTTATCAGCAGCAAAGTGAGCCTCACCGATCGTCTGATCGGGCCACCATTGCCCTACCTTCGCAAAGCCTTGCTCTCCCTGGCGACCACTTATGAATGACCATTTGACGTGCATCCGCGTTTCGAACCGCCGGCAGCGGAATTGATTGGTCAAAGGTGACGAGTACGCCGTCGTTTTGAACGGCGAGTCCGGGCAGGCAGAGATCGGTGAGTTGTTTGTGGCTGAGATTAGGTTCTGATCAAACAGGCTTTGGTCCTGCAACGAGGCGCTATCAGGTCAAAATACGTGGCCGAATGCTTTCCTGGCAAGTTAGGAGATGACATCACCCACCGATTGCTGACGTTGCGCGGCAAGACCTCGCGTGGCTGCCAGGACATCGTCAGAGTTATTCAGTGCGGAAAGTGCATGATTGAGGATGAGGCTTGCCAGCGGGAATAGGCGACTGGATCGTCTCTGAGAACGAAAAAACATATGTACTCTTTTTCGTCCCCTAAAGGTGTTGCGCGCAAGGCCGATAAACGCCAGAGACCGGGAGGCATCGCTTCGACGCAGCGCGCCACGGCAGGCCCGGAGTCGATGGGTTGAATTCACGGGGACCAATCAGCCAGATGCTCTCGGTTCGAATAATCACCTGTCCCTCGGGTTTTCGACGGCCCGGAAGGGTTTCGGGGAGTGGCTCTGCCAGGGGCAGGGGGGAGTGGCAGAGTGATCCATGCGTTTCGCAACGAGCCCTGCCGTGAACGTTCCAGACAGATCAGGGCGCCATACCAGATTCTTTCTCCTGTTGCTGCTCTGTCTTTGGCTGCTTCCTGCGCGGGTCGTGTTCGCCACCGATGTTTCCCACTCCTTGGGTCGCGAATTGGATGACTCGATCAGCGTCCGTACCGGGCAGCGTGTGCTGTTACGGGCGCACACGCTTTCCTTTCTCGACTACGCTGCCGGTGTACCGGAGATGCGGCTGCGCCTATTGGCGGAAATGGGGATCGATGCCCTGTTCATGGTCGCCTTGCCCTCGGAAGCGGACCCCTGGCTGGAGAGCCGGCGGATCAGCGATCTGCCGGGCGTCGTCTATGCCCAGCCAGACCAGCTTTTCGAAACGGTCCCGCAACGCACGGCGTGGAACTGGAAGCCCAGCTACAACATGGATGGCTTCGATCTGCCCGCTTCTGTCGGCCTGAACGGCGCCTGGAAGGTAACGCGCGGGCACGGTAGCACGGTGGCACTGATCGATGATGGCTTCGATCTACGCAGCCCGGAGTTCTCATCCCTGAACGGGGCGGCTGGCTTCACCACGTCGGATGCCTTCCGTGGCGAACGCCTGCATGGAACCCGCGTTGCCGGCGTTCTGTTTGCCCGGCACGACGGGCAGCGCCCGGAGGGGGTGTCGCCCGAAGCCCGACTGATGGCCGTTGGTCTGCCCAGTGGGTGGACTTCGGACCTCGTCAGCGCCCTGGATAGGGCCTCGCTGGCCGATGTCGTGGCGATCAGTTGGGTCGTGGCCAGGGCGGCGAGGCCCGTGAAAGACCTGATCGAGTACCACCAACGACATGGCCGATCTGGCCGGGGCACGCTGTTCGTAGTCTCCGCCGGCAACAGCACCGATAGTGACTTTCCCGAAGGGCTGGCCGGTCTTGCGAGGGTGGTCCCCGTGTTCGCCACCGATCACGAACTTCGCCCCCTCTATGTCGACCCCGAGATCGACGAACCGCTGTGCGCGCCGGGCATGCTCGACACCGTGAGTACCCTGGCGGACCGCGACACCGAGAAGCTCGGCGGCAGCTCCGCCGCTGTGCCAGTGGTGGCCGGGGTGCTGGCCCTGATGTTGTCCTCGGCCCCCGAACTCAGCGGGGAGCAGGCAGCTCGACTGCTACGCGCCACCGCTCGCCTCGTGAGTCGGGGCGCCGACGCTTCCTGCTTACTCGTAAATGCCGATGCCGCCGTGTCAGCGGCGCGTCTGGCCGTTGCCCTGTCTTTTGAGCAAAGGACTACCCATCCGTGAACAGCGTTGCCGAGCAGATCGACACCGATCGCGAGCCGGATTTCTCCTGCATGGCGAGCGTCGGTCTCGCCGCATTGCTCAAGACCTTGGGCATCTCCCTGATGCTGACTTCCTATCAGGCGAACCGGGTGATCCTGGTGCGTTCGGATGGCGAAGAGTTGCACGTCGGCTTGAAGAAATTCCCTCGGCCCATGGGGCTGGCGACCCATGCCGAGCGGGTGGTTCTGGGTATTCACGCCCAGATCGTCGATTTTCGCCGTTTCGACCAGGTCAACGAGGATCTGGAACCCGCAGGCCGGGTGGATGCCTGTTTCGTACCGCGGGCGACCCACATCACCGGCATGATCAATGTGCACGATATTGCTTGGGGCGACGAGGGGCTGTGGGTGGTCAACTCGGCCTTTTCCTGCCTTGCGCTGATCCGGCCGGACCACAGTTTCGTACCGGTGTGGAAGCCGCCATTCATCACCGAGCTGGTCGCGCAAGACCGTTGCCACCTCAATGGCATGGCCATGCGCAACGGACGGCCGCGCTATGTCTCCATGTTCTCGAACTTGAACGACGCCTCCGCCTGGCGCAAGGAGCAACGCCCGCTGGGCCAGATTATGGATGTGGAGACCGGAGAGGTTCTGGTCACCGGTCTGTTGATGCCGCATTCGCCCCGCTACTGGCGCGGAAAACTGTATTACTGCAATTCGGGTTTGGGGGAGTTGCGGCGTTTCGACCCGCAGACGCGCAGCGACGAGGTCGTTCTGCGGGTTCCCGGTTTCACTCGTGGTATGGCCTTTCATGGCCCCCTGCTTTTTCTCGGCAGTTCGCGCAGCCGGCCGTCAAGTGCGTCGGCCAAGCTGCCGCTGAATGAAGAATATGCGGAAACCGTTGCCGGAATGTACGTGGTCGACCTCGACACCATGGAGGTTATCGAGCGGATCGAGTTCACCGGCGATGTCCACCAGATCTACGACATCGGCGTCCTGCCGGGGATGTGCTTCCCTGAATTGCTCAACATCGACGACGAGCTGGTGTCGTCGGTCTTCGATTTTCCCTCCCTTCCGACTTCGCCTGCGAGGGCCAGAGAATGACAATGAACAAGAACCACCAGACTGATCCGAGAGACGTGAACCCGGCCCCAGCGGAAAAGAAGGGAAGGGTCATGCGCCAGGCCGCCCTTGCCGTGCCATTGATCGCCGTCGGAGCGGCCGCCTTGGCCGGGGGCCCTTCGTCCCGGGCTTCCTCATCGCGCAGGGCGGGCAAGAAGAGCTATGTTCTGGAACGCACCCAGGCAGAGGCGGGTTCTGGCGTGGCGGAGAATACTTTCGGTGGCTTTTCCGGTGTGGCAAGGCAGGGACTCGGTAACCAGGACAAGGCCACATGGTTGCTCAACGAACTGCGCAAGAAAAAGCGTCGGGCGGACCGGGCGCGCCTGGTTGCCGCCAGGTTGACGGGAGATACCGGCGAAGTGAACGTTGCTGACGGCATCTTTGCCGGAATCGAACGGTCCGGATTTAAGGTTACCGGCACTTGCGACGTGGTATCGGGGAGTTGTACCTCTGATACCGCTATACCTTGCGCCAGTGATGGTGATTGCGGTGCCGATATCGCGCCCCCCAGCTTTCAAGGAGGTAGCCCATCCGTTTCCGGCACCACCACCACGCAGACGACACTCACGGTGCAACTGAACGAGCCGGGCACGGCCTATTACGTCTTGCTAGCCGACGGAGCGGCCGCCCCGAGTTCCGCGGAGGTCAAGGCCGGAACCGGCTCCGGCGGTGCGATGGCCCTGGATGTCGGTAGCATCAACGTGCCCGCAGCTTCCACCAACTACACCGATACTCTAACGATGCTGAGCCCGCTCACCGCCTACGACTTATACGTGGTGGCGCAGGACGATGAGGGAACGCCCAACCTGCAGGCCAGTGCGACCCGGGTCGATTTCACGACCTTGGCCGACTCAGACGGCGATCTTACGGCCGGTCCGGGAGCCGAGGCTAGCACTTTGGCAACGACGGTGGACACGCTCGGAGAGGCCGTCAACCTCTTCGATTTCACCCTTTCCGACGGAGGCACCAGCGATGCACATGCTCTGGGCGTCACCCAGATCGTCGTCAACGTCTCGGGAACCTCTACCGATACTGATCGCGGCAAGGTCACCTGGTTGTTGAACGGCCCCGATGCCACCAACGTGGCGGGCGTCTACAATGCCGGTTCCGATACCGTGACCTTTTCCGGGTTGAGTATCTCCGTGGCCGACGGGGCCAGTGAGGTTTATACCGTCAGCGGTTACTACAACGACAACACCGGCCTGACCGAGGGCAACACCTTCATTCTCAGTGTCGATGGCGATACCGACGTGACCGTGTCCGCCAGTGGAACCGCTATGGGGACGACGGCCGCCGTGAGCAACAGTTCCGGCTTTGCCATCGACGTGGTGGCGACCCAACTGGTCTTTACTACCCAACCGGCAGGGTCCGTTTCCGGTGCGGCGCTCACTACCCAGCCTGTGGTCGCCGCACGCGATGCCTTTGGCAACACCGATTCGGACTTCACCAACAACGTTACCCTGACGGAAGCCAGCGCGGGCGGTCTGGCTGGCACGACCACCCTGGCGGCGACTTTGGGCGTGGCTACCTTCTCGGGCGTGAGCTACACGGCCAGCGCGGATCAGGAGAGCTTCACGCTGACCGCCGCGGCCACAGGCGTCGCGGATGGCACGTCCAACGCCGTGACGGCGGACGTGGTTGCCACAAAACTGCTGTTCACGACCGAACCGGCGCCTACCTCGCTGTCCAGTGGCGTCGCGACCAGTTTCAGCACCGTGCCCGTGGTCAAGGCCGTGGACGCCAACGATACGGTGGACACCGGTTACTCGACCGACATCCAACTGGCGGAGATCAACGGAGCGGGCAGCGCTACCCTGAGCGGTACCGGTGATACCGATATGAACGCCGCTACCGTATCTCTGACGCCGTCATCCGGTGTGGCCACCTTCACCGGCTTGCAGATCACCTATACGGCGTCCGGAAGCAGCGATGAAACGTTCAATCTGCAGGCAACTTCCGGGGGCCTGACGTTTGCCAATAGCACCAATCTGACCGCTGTGGTTGCACCGAGCATCAGCAACGCCACCTACGACGCCACCACCGGTACCCTGGTGGTGAGTGCGAGCGGGATGAGCGGCGGTGACACCATTGCCGTCAGCAAGCTGACCCTCAGGGGCGAGGGCGGGGCTACCTACACCTTGACCACTTCCGATGTCACCGCCGACAGTGCCACGTCCTTTACCGTGGTGCTGAACGCCACCGACAAGACCCAGGTGAGCAACCTGCTGAACAAGGACGGCACCCAGTCCAACGACAACACGCTCTACAATCTGGCGGCGTCGGACGACTGGGACGCGGACAAGACCGCCGGCGACAGTGCCGATGCCACCAACGCCGTCACGGTGAGCAATGCCGACCAACTCGACGCGGATGGTGTCGAAAACGCCGAGGAAGACCTGGCGGAGAATCCCACCGGCGGAGGCACCGGAGACGGCAACGGTGACGGTACGCCGGACCGGTTGCAGGGCCATGTGACCTCGCTGAATGCCGATACCGGTGGAGTTGCCACGGTTGCCACACGCGATGCCAGCGTGCCGCTGACCAATGTGCAGGCGCTGCCCGAGCCCATGGATCCGCCGCCCGGGGCCACGTTCCCCTACGGGCTGTTCAGTTTCACGATCACCGGCGTTGCGCCGGGCGCAACGGAGAACGTCACCTTATATGTGCCGTTCAACCCCGCCATCAACGGCTACTGGAAGAAGAACGCCTCCAACCAATGGGTGAACATCGCCACCAGCATCTCGCAGTTCGGCAACAAGACGCGAATCACCTTTTCCTTGCAGGAAGGAGGGCCATTCGACTTCGACGCCGACAATACCACTATCACCGATCCGGGTGGTCCTGGCGTCATGCCGACCGCGGTCCCGACCCTGGACAAGTGGGCCATGGTGCTGCTCTCGGGCCTTCTGGCCCTGGGCTCGGTGTTCCGCCTGCGTCGTGGCAAAGTAAGAAAGTGACCGTGCGGCAAGCCGGATACCCGCAGGCAGGTTTCGCCCTGTGGGCTTGGAAACCTTGGCGCATCGAAGCGTAGTGCCACAGGGTCGCTGTGGATGCGCAGAAAACAACCCTGCCGGGGTATCGAACCCCGGCTGGGGCGCGGGTCGTCTACCTCGGAAAAGGGGGCAAATTTGTTGCCTTCAGCGAGAAGAAAAATCTGTCCCCTTAAATGCATCGCCGGATCGAGCGCGTGAGCGAACAGCGCCGCCTCGCGTCGCCGGACACGTCGCCAACCCAGGCCATTTCCGTGACGGCCGTGTCCGGTCACCGTCTCCTTTCGCGAGCCGTCCTTGTGGCGGTCCTGGTCCTGTTTGCCGGTTTTCTGATCGGGCAGACGCCCGAGGTCTTGTCCATTCTCGGGCGCGTCAGCCCGGCAGCACTGGCAATTGCAGCCCTGCTGAGGGCTGTGGCCATGCTCGCGGCGACCCGCGCCGGTTACCTGTTGTTCCTGCGCTGCGCCCCGCAGCTTGGCTTCAGCGAGTTTGTCCTGTTGTCGGTCACCGGTCTGTTTGCCGGGAACTTCGCACCGGGTGGCAGTACCCTGTCGAAAGGGGGCTATCTGAAGCTGCGGCATCAGGTGCCTGTGCTGACATTCACCGGCCTGCACGTTACATGGCTGCTCGGTATTCTGGTCGCGGGCAGCCTGGTCGCGCTGTGCTGTCTGCTCGTACTCGCCGCGAATACACACGTGGTGCCCTGGCTGCCCTGGCTGGTGGCCGCTACGGGTCTGGCCGCTGGACTGTTGCCCGCCGTGTTGAACACGCCGGTCAGACAAGGCATTCGCGGCGTTCCCCGACTACAGGCGGCGGTGGCGGTATGGCGGCAAACGGCACCGGCACGGCTGCTGATGCTTGTCTGGCCCTGGCTGATGTTGCGTGCGGCAGCTGGCTTCGCCGCGCTCGGGGTGCTGCTGAACAGCTTCGATGAGTCACCATTTGCCTTCCTGAAAGGCGGAATCATCGAAGGATTGAGCACGGGATTCAATCTCGTGAGAATCATCCCCGGCAATTTCGGGCTTTACGAGGCGGGGCAGGCATTGATTGGGGCAGAACTCGGTATTGCGGTGACCATGGCACTCACTACCGCACTGATTTACCGCATGCTGGGCCTGCTGGCGGCGGGCCTATTGTCCATTTTGGTCCAGGTATTCCACCGCGAACGACGGGGGTGACCTCGCACTGGCAACTGCCGATGCGGCACCCGGTCTCGACCCCTGGATACGCGGCGGCCCCGTGGTATGTTGGAGGATGGTATGAATGATGACGAAAGCTTTTCCGGCATGCTCAATGGCGCCAAGCGGCGTACCCAGAGCGTCACGGCCGACTGGACGATACTGCAGGACCTGATCGACGGTGTGCGCGTCAAAGAGATCCGTAGCGTCATCAAGAATAATGGCTACCTGACGGAGATCTACCGTGCTGATTGGCAGCTCGATAGCCGGCCTGTCGACCAGGTTTTCCAGGTCGTGTTGAATCCGGGGGAGATCGAGGCCTGGCATGTTCATTCGCAGACCGTCGACCGTTTCTTCGTCTGCCAGGGGCGCATGAAGATCGTCTTGTATGATGCCCGCGAGGAATCGCCGACCCACGGTCGGATCAACGAGTTCCGCCTCGGGTCGGCGCGCTCAGGGATCGTTTCGGTGCCCCCGGGCGTATGGCATGGGGTGCAGAACATCGGTGATGTTGCCTCGATCATGATCAATCTCGTGGACCATGCCTACGTCTACGAGAAGCCGGACCACTGGGGGCTTCCGGCGGGTTCGGCGCTGATACCCTATTGCTTCTGACCCGTTGCGGCGGCGTCCTGCAGCACGGTCATCAATCGTCGCCCGCTGACATCGTCGCGGATTTTCTCGTTCAGCGCCTGGTGCAGCGAGACGCCCCGAAAACCCACGCGCTCGGTCGCGAATCGTTCGATTGCCTGCAGCAGCGCCTCGGGATCGGCGGGTGGGACCAGGTAGACGCCGGGTGCCCCGCCGTCCGGCAACAATTCGCGGATCGCTGGGGAATCACGCGTGATCAGCGGGGTGCCGGTCGCCAGGATCTGGTAGATCTTGTTGGGGATGGTCTCCGCGGACTTGGCGCTGGTACCGAAGATACCGAGGCCGATATCGGCGCGATGAATCCAGTGAGCCAGCTGTGGGTAGTCGACCCAGTCGATCCATTGCAGACTGGGAAGTGGTGTCGCGTCGAGCATGGCTCTCACCTGTTCCGCGGTCTGCCCGTTCCCGATGATCGTCCAATGATACGGCCGGTCGGCCGCCAGTCGCGCCGCGCGGATCAGGGTTTCGACGCCGTGCAACGGTGTGAACTGGCCATAGAACAGCAGCTCGATCGGGGATGACAGTGCGGTCTCAGTGTCGGTCGCGGGGCGTTCCGGAAAGGCCGCGTACTCGGCACCCAGCGGTATCACACAGACGCGTTCGGCCCGAAGACCATAGCGTGCTACGAAGTCGCCACGGCGTTGTTCCGTTGTCACAAGAACCCGTTTGGCCATCCGGCAGGCCAGCCACTCGGCCGCAAACAGGATACGGGCCGGCAGGCTGCCGGGCTTGACCAGTTCACGGTCGATGACCAGCGTGTTGTAGAGCGACATCATGGCGTCCCAGACGATCGGTTTGCGACGCAGCATTGCCCAAGGCCACAGCAGGAAGATGTCGACGAATCCCAGGTATGCAACCACCACAACCTCGTGACGTGGCGCGAACAGGTAGCCCACCGTAAGCCGCAGATAGGCTGCGGCAAGGCGTGTCGCTTGCCTCAGTCGCGGCAGCCAGCCGTGAATGCGGCTCTTGTCTTCAATGCCTGCCCAGACATCTGCGTGCAGTAGAGTGACCGCCGCCCCCTGCCGTCGCAGGCCCTCAATGCTGATTCGGTTGCGCGGCCGGCCGCGATCATACGTCCCCCAGAACAGGACCCTGAATCCTGGAGGTGAGGGGGCGGTGTCAGATCGCATTCGTTTCAGGAGGTGGGCAGACCGTCGCATCCAAGCAGGTTGCCGTCACGTGCCACTAATGGCAAGTTGTTGCGACCTGAAGGCCCGCTGGTATCGGCGGCGTCCTCTGAATGGTCACTGCGAACGTGATTCCGAACCAAGGCAGGTGAGCCGGGCGAGCTTCATCTCTATCGCGATAAGTGACGGCCGAGAAGCTGAATCTTGTCGCTCTATTCTTGGTGTCTGCAAGGGTGTTTCCAGACAACCTTGGTGAAATTGTTATTGATTGGCACAGTGCTTCCAGCCGAACTACCGGATGGGTAGATGATGGCCCAATCCGCCAGAGATCCCATTTTTTGGGCTTGCTTGCATGACGGTGGCCGGGCAGGACTCGATCTGGGCCCTGGGGCGTCCCAACGCGGTGGACATCTGTGAGCATTGCCATTTCCCGGAAGGTTGGCTGGGTGGCCGTTCGGATCCGCCTAACGCCTCCCGGATGACCGGCAGCGACTTCGGTGGCCTGCATTGTGATTTTTGCCACCGCATTTATGATCCATTCTTCGAAGATACTTACGCGGGAACCAGGGAGAGTAACGACTGGACCGGCTATTGGGACGAGGCCGGCAACACCGGCCCCGGGAGTGGCACACTTTCGCAGGATCTCGCCGACGTAACCCTGGCGGAAGACCGCTCGCTTGCGCTGAGCATCTCGCTGTTCGCCGGACAGCCGTTTTTCGGGGCCGATTATCGGCCGGTCAAGCCCGGATACACTGAAAATGCCAGCGGTCAGTATTTCGTCAGCACCAGTTCCCAAAAACGGGCCAGCTTTGCCGATGCCGATGCCCGCCACCAGATGCTTTACAGTCGTCATCACAAATCAAAGTACTTTTGTGGCACTTGTCATGACGTTTCCAACCCCGCCTTGGCCAATGCGGGTCTTTCCGGTCTCGCTGATGACGGTTCGGGCGATCTGACCACCGAGCAATATTCGGCAAATCGTTACTTTCACGTCGAGCGCACGTTTTCCGAGTTCATGCTTTCGGCCTATGGTCAACTGGGCGGGGCCGCGACGAATCATGAATTTCAATCCCAGGGAGCGCCGGATATCACGCATGCGGCCAAGTGCCAGGATTGCCATATGCGTGATGTCTCCGGTGCCGCGGCCAACAAGAATGGCGCAGTGTTCCGCCCCGACGGCAGTACCGAACATCCGAATTCCGGGGTTCCTCTGCATGATCTGACCGGGGGTAACTCGTGGATAAGCTACATTCTTGCCACACTGGATCCGAATACCCCGATATATGATGCGGTAAACGTGGCGCTATTGGACCAAGGACCCGCCGTGCTGACCTTGGACCTGAATGCGGGTCAAACGCCCAAGGTGAACGGCCCGGCCCTGAAGGTAGGCGCGGACAGGGCGAAGCAACAGTTGTTGCTGGCGGCCACCATTCAGAACGTGGATTACGATCCACTTTCAGGCGCTTTAACGTTTCGGGTCTTGAATAACACCGGCCACAAACTGATTTCCGGCTTCCCGGAAGGGCGGCGCATGTTTCTGAACATTCGAGCGTATGACGCCAGCAATGTCTTGCTGTATGAAGTAAATCCGTATGACTACGTCAATGGCACCTTGAAGGGTTTTCCGGGTGCTGTTCCATTGAGCGCCAATGAAACCTATGCGGATGAACTGGTCTACGAGGTTCATTCCAGCAGCAGTCTGACCGGTGAGCAGCACACCTTCCATTTCGTGCTCGCCGACGGGCGTTCCAAGGATAATCGCATTCCTCCGAAGGGGTTCGACAAGGCTGCCGCCGTGGCCAGGCTTTCCGAGCCTGTAAACCCGCTTACCCATTTGCCCGACGTCGGTTATTTTTCCGATGCGGAATACGCCGGTGGATACGACGACCAGACGATCACCATCGCCAGCAACGCTACTTTAGTGACCGTCAGCCTGTATTACCAGGGAACATCCCGGGAATATGTCGCATTCCTGCGGGATGAAATCAACGGTACTGGAAACACGCTACCGGGAATGGGGGCGGGAGGCGATCCCGCGTACCTGATTCAGAGCGATCCATTTTTCGCTCAACTGAAGGCATGGGGCGACACGATATGGGATTTGTGGTTCCACAATCACGGACTCGATGGGAGCGGTGCGGACGTGGCCGGCATCGTACCGTACAAAATGGCCGAAGCGAGTTTTGGCGAACCGCCGCCACCCGCTTGCGAAACATCCTCGGCCCCCCAGAATCTGATGGCCACCGGCGCGAAGCGCAAGATCGATCTCACCTGGGATGCGGTCAGTCCGCCGCCGCCGAGCGGCTATCGGGTCTATTACGATCTTGCCGGCAAATTACAGTTCATCGCCATGACCAGTAACGCGCAATATACCGATACCGGCGTCAAGCCGGATACTCAGCTCTGTTACGCGGTGACGGCCTGGAATGACTGCGACGCTGACACCGAAGTGGATCCAGGTGAGGAAAGCGGGCCGAGCAACGTAGCCTGTGCCACTGCCACGCGGCGCTGATATGTATCGAGGAAAACTGGGTGGATTTTGCTTAGGCACCACTCTTGTCTGCCTGCTGGCTTGGGCGCTCTTTGGCCAAGCCAGCGCCCTGGCCGAGAAAAAACCGGATGGTGACTCCGCCGTGGTTGCGATGGTAAACGGTGAATCGATCACTTATGACTCGGTGCGATTGCGCCTGCAATCGCTATATGGAGACCTGGAGGCACTCAAGAGTCAACCGCAGAGGTGGGCCCGCGTGTTCGAGGCAGGGGTAGAGGGCGAGTTGCGGGATCGTCTTCTGCTCCAGGCCGCCCTGCGCGAGAAATTGGAAATTACGCCGGAAGAACTGGCATCGGTAGAGGATCGCACACGAGAAATGCTGGGCGACGACCGTTATCATGGGTTGTTGGCTAAGCGGTGGGCGAGGCGATCGGACACACGATTCGCACACGCAGTGGTTTACCGTTGACCGTTTGCCGCAAGCGATGCGTGTGGCTCTAGAATCCGTCAACGCTGGGGATGTATTGGAGCCTCCCTTGGTTTTCGGCAGGGAACGCATCGTCAAGGTCCGCGAAATCGAAGAACCCCATACCCTGAGTTTTGATGAGGCGAAACCCCACGTCGAGGCGTTTTTACTTCGTCAACGGAGAAAAAAGGTATTGGACGATTGGTTCCTTCACGCCCGTGAGTCGTCGGATATCCGCTATTTCCCGCAAGCTGGCAAAGGCCAATGAGTTTGGGCGATACAACCCGGCCGAGTTACCGGAACCCGACCAGGTTGTACGATCTCATTGGATGCTGTGCTCCTAAGATCCGAAGTTGCCAAATAGCAGATACGCCTGAACCTGGGGTGGCTTGATCGCCAACCCGGTCGCCCGAATTACGTCAGCGTTGCCCGTGGCCAGAGCAGCTTCGAAGGCATCCAAGGCCATCCGTTCAGCGTGAATGAACATTTTCAACTGCATCAGCTTTTCATCGCTCAGTTGCCAGAGTTCCTGGTCGACCGGATTCTTTTCCACCTTCGACCATGCTTTCGAGGCATCTTTATACAAGTCGTAGAGCGTTGCGATTTCCGCACTCCCTATGGTGCCCTTGACGATTTCGATGATCTGCCCCATCAGGGAATGAAAATCCGTCATGCGATCCGTGATGAATTTCGGGAATCCATTGCTGCCGCGGAAATCCCGCATGATCTTACGAATGAGTTCCATGTGCTCTTCATGGGCTTCCAGCAAAGCGCCTTCGATCACAAGCTCTGAGGCCATTTCGACATGGAAGTTGATTTCATCCAGGTAAGACTTCCAGTTTCGATAACTGGGGCGATAGTTGCCATAGTCGGCATAGAATTGCAGCCACGTGGCCACGTACGCATCCATTGCAGCTGGAGCGAGTGCCTCGTTTTCGGCTCCCGTGAGGAACAACGCCGGTATGTAGGCCCGCTCCAGGTCCACCATGGCACTCAGCAGGTCTTTGTCTTTTGCGATCGCTGTCCCGGAACACAGCAGGACCAGCGCGCAGATCGCTATCGGGAAACTTGCCAGTCTAGTTCTCATGGATCACTCCTCATGTTGTCGTTATAGGCCAGGCCAGCCTAGCGCAGTCTGTCTTGCAGTGAATTGATTATTTTTTACTTTGGTTGGATTTTACGGCAACGCTATTCGCGAAAACGATATTGTGGGCAAAAAAACGGGGCTTCAAGTGTCGTCGCTGGTCGAATATCGCAATGTGCAGGGGTTTACCGATCTCTTGGAGGCATTACAGCGGTTTCGTGGTCGGGCACCGGATCTGATGCTGCCGGGCATGCGTGTGTCGGTAACGGGCGGTGGTCAACTGCTGGGGCGCCTGCGCGGCATCAGCCGTACAGAGGAACATCTGGCGGTATTGGTCATCACGGCCCAGACCGACAGTGAAACCCACTTCACGCCTTGATGGGGCTCGGCGGGTGGTCGCCCTATTCGATGGTCAGGACATATGCCCGTCTGGCGCCTGATCATCTGGCGCGATTCGATGACTCGAATCTCGGTTCCTGGGATGAAGTTGGAGAAGGTGAAGGGATAGCCAGTGGCACAAAATTGGCGCAGTCCGTTGCATATTAATTTTCCTGACTTGACTTTATGTATGTATCTAATTGTCTTTTATAAAGCTTTTGGAGCTGGCGACAGGAATCGAA
>JAGRGI010000129.1 GCA_020445565.1 Chromatiales bacterium | reverse complement strand
TCGAAGGCCAGGTACTCGGCCACGGTCAGCGCGGTACGCGGCAGGATCAGGCGTTCTATGGTCGGGTCGTCCGCCAGATTGATGAACATCACCACGTTGGCCAACACGCCGCTGGATTCGAACTCCTCCTGAAAGTAGCGCGCCGCCGAGTAGGAAACGCCCATGGCCGCGAACACCACCGCAAAGCGAGAGGCTTCTCCGGGGAGCTTCGCCTGCCGGACGATCTGCGCCGCCAGACGGTTGTGGGGAAGCCCCGACGCCGAGAAGATCGGCAGTTTCTGGCCCCGAACCAGCGAGTTGAGCCCGTCGATGGCGCTGACGCCGGTCTGAATGAATTCCCGCGGATAGGCCCGCGCCGCCGGATTCACGGGCGCGCCGTTGACGTTGCGCTTCAGGCGCGAAACCAGGGGCGGGCGATCGTCCCGCGGCGCGCCTATGCCGTCGAACACCCGCCCCAGCAGGTCCGGTGCCAGAGGAATCTGGAAGGGTTCGTCGAGAAAACGCACCCAGGTGTCTTCCAGATTGAGATCGTCGGTGCCCTCGAACACCTGCACCAGTACGGTTTCATCGCTGCTGCGTATCACCTGGCCGTTGCGCCGCCGGCCGCGGTGATCGCGAATCGCTACCCGGTCGCCGAAACCGATCCCCTGCACACCCTTCATGAACAGCAGACCGCCTCGCGCGGCCTGCGCCATCCGGTATTCGACCTGACTCATGGCGCGGCCTCGTATTCGGCTCCCAGGCGAGTGAATGCCTGACGGCATTCGTCGGCGAACTGGTTCAGGGCCTCCAGCTCTTCGCTGCGATAGGTGTTCTTCGCCCGCCGAGCCTTACCCAGGGCCGGCAGGGCCAGCAATTGCTGCACCGGCACGCCCTTCTTGAGCAGATCCCGGCCGGCGTGGAACAGCGACAGCATCAGGTCCAGCAGGGCGAACTGTTTCTGCGGCGAGCAATAACTGTCCACCTCGTCCAACGCACTCTGTTGCAAAATACCTTCACGGATCAGGCGTGCCGCCTCCAATTGCCAACGCTGCTCCGACGACAGGGCCTCGGGGCCCACCAGGTTGACGATGCGCGACAATTCCTCCGCCTGGCTCAACAGCGCCAGGGCCTCGGCACGACTGGACTGCCAGGCGGGAGAGATTTGCTGGTTCCACCAGCGAGCGGCCACGTCCACGTAGGCGCTGAAGCTTTCCGTCCAGGAGACCGCCGGGTAGTGGCGTGCGTCCGCCAACTCCTTGGACAGCGCCCAGAAGGTCTGCACGATCTCTTTGGTATGACTGGTCACCGGCTCGGAAAAGTCGCCGCCAGGCGGCGACACCGCACCGATCAGGGTCACCGAGCCACGCCGGTCGCCCAGGGTCCTGACCCGCCCTGCCCGCTCATAGAAAGCCGCCAGACGCGAGGCAAGGTAGGCCGGATAACCTTCCTCCACCGGCATCTGCCCGAGCCGGCCGGCGACCTCGCGCAGGGCCTCTGCCCAGCGGCTGGTGGAATCGGCCACCATGACCACATCCAGACCCTGATCCCGGTAGTATTCGGCAATGGTGACACCCACATAGATAGATGCCTCACGGGCCACCACCGGCATATTCGAGGTATTGGCCACCAACAGGGTACGTTCCATCAGGGAACGGCCGGAGCGGGGATCGATCAGTTCGGGGAAAGATTCCAGAATATCCACCAACTCGTTGCCACGCTCGCCACAGCCCACGTAGAGCACGATGTCGGCATTGGCCCAGCGGGCAATCTGCTGCTGCACCATGGTCTTGCCGGCGCCGAAGGGGCCGGGAACCGCGGCCCGCCCCCCCTTGAGCAGGGGAAAGAAGGTATCCAGGATACGCTGCCCTGTGAGCAGGGGCTCCACTGCGTGGTCGCGGGCCAAGTAAGGTCGCGCACGGCGCACCGGCCAGCGGTGATAGAAGGCCAGTTCCTTAATGCCGCCGCCGGTGGACCGACAGCGCGCCGCGGCCTCGGTCACCCGGTAGTCTCCCTCCCCCGCCAATTCCACAAGCTCGCCGCTGGCGTCTGGCGGTACCAGGATACGGTGCCGGATGGTTTCGGTTTCCTGCACCTCGCCCAGACAGGTTCCGGCATCGAGGCGCTGACCGGCCTTCAATTCACCGTTGGGGGTGAAATGCCAGGTCTTTTCACGGTCCAGGGCCGGTACCGCCAGGCCGCGGGGTATCTGGTCGCCGCTTTGCCTGGCGATGACTTCCAGCGGTCTTTGCACGCCATCGAAGATTTGTCCCAGCAGCCCCGGCCCCAGTTCCACCGAGAGCGGATAACCCAGGGGCTTCACCGGGTCGCCCGGGCGCAGCATTTCGGTGCTTTCGTAGACCTGGATCACCGCCCGGTCATCTTCGCGACCCAGGACCTCGCCCATGAGCCTCTGCTTGCCCAGGCTGACCTGCTCGCCGTTCACCACACCCGGCAACCTGGCCAACACCAGGGGGCCGTTGATATCCAGCACCTCAGCCATGATTCCCCACTCCGCTTTTTACGTCGTAGGCGAAGAGGCGCTCAATGATGATCTGGGCCAGATCCGGGCGCAGGCGTTCCAATCGCCCCTCGAAGCTGTTGTCGATACGTACGCGGTTTTCCTTGCCCCGCACCACCAGACCGCCCATCCCGGTGGCAGGCTCGGGACTGAGGCTCACGCGCACACCGGGCGCATGAGTGGCGACGAACTCGTCCCAGCGCGGTCGCAACCGTTCGGCGTCGTGACGATTCAGCTCCACCACCAGATCCCTGCCCTTCAGCGCGTCTGCGGCGCGGGCAAGCAGTGCACCGAGAAAATCGAAATAGCGCTGCTCGTCCCCGGCGAATTGTTCGAGGCGTTGCGGGAGCCCTTGCAACACCGACTCCACCATCTCCCAGCGCAATCGGTCCAGGTCTCCCTGCAGGCGCAGCTCGCGGGCCTGCACCTGGCGCCGCAGGGTACGCTCGGCCAGTTCCTTGGCAGCCAGTACCTCCCGGTCCTCGCGCAGACGCAGGCGCTCGCTTTCCTCCCGGATCACCCGCTCGCGCCCCTGCCGGCCGCGCGCCCGGTGCTCCTCCGCCAGGGCCTGGGCACGCTGCATCAGGGCCGCCTGCAATTCCTCCACCGCGTCCTGGCCGTTCATCAGCGATCCTCCAGCGCGCCCAGCCCCAACACACTCACCACCACGTCTTCCACCTGCGGGTGATAATCGTGGGGCGCACGCAGGGGCGGCACCTCGGTGACCACGACCCGGGCGCTCTCGGCCCTGGCACGCACCAGCGAGGGGCAATCGCAGCGCGCCAGATCCGGCTCCAACAGCACCAGGGCGCGGCTGCCGTCGTCGAGCAGGATACCCAACAGACGGTCCAGATCGTCGACATCGGCGTCGGGGTGGGTTTCGAACCCCAGCAGGGCGAAACCCTCCATCAGGGCGGCGCTGCCCATGGCGATCAGCCTGGCGCCGCTGGCCTCGCTGTCCGCCGGCTTCATCCCAGCCTCCCCAGCATGAGGATGGTAACCACCAGACCGTAGATGGCGATACCCTCAGCCAATCCGAGATAGATCAGAGTGCGACCGAACATCTCCGGCTTTTCGGAGATCAGTGCCAGGGAAGCGGCCCCCACCGGCCCCACGGCGATGCCGGCACCGATGGCGGCCAACCCCGTGGGGATGCCGATACCGATGAAGGCCAGGCCCATGCCGACACTTACTTCAACGGGACCCCCAGCGCCGGTTTGAGCCATTGCATCGCGTATCCCGATGGCCAGCAGGCCGATCTCGGCAATCACGAAAGTGGTCAAATTCGCCGCCACGGTCGCCTTCCAGCGCCCTTTGGCACGCTCGTCGAAACGTCTTGGGCGAATCTCCAGATAGACGCCGACGAGGATCAAACCCAGCAGACTTGCCCCAATCAGGCCCAGCATCAGATACATCGTCGCTCTCCCGTTTAATTGTCCAGGACAATGGGACGGAAGGCCCGGCCGTCGCCCTGAAAGAATCGCGAAAAACCCTCGTAGTACTCCAGGCGCAGCACCTGTATGGCGACGATCCCGCCCTCCAGTACCAAAATGAACACATTACCCAGAATCACCGTGATCACATGCCCTGCCGTACCCATCATGTCCGCCAGGGTGAACACGGCGATGGCCAGGGCCACGTGGTTCAAACTGAAGGCCGCCACGCGCAGAAATGACAAGGTGTTGGTGACGAAGGCCATGACGGTTTCGTAGCCCTCGATGGCGGTCACCAGAGCACGCTCCCCCAGGCTGGCACTGCTGCGATACCAGGCATAACCCAGTACCGCCACCAAACCCATCAGCGTCAAACCCCCTGCCAGGTAGCCCACGGGCTGCCCCGACAGCAATCGCCCTGCGGACCACAGCAACCCCAGATAAAGGCAGGCGCCCGCTACCCCGCCACCGTCCAGCAGAGCCTCATGCCACTGACCTTCCGCCAACCGGTTGCGGATGGTGATCAGGGTGGCGAGCAGAATGAAGGCCACCCCCAACCCCAGGGCCAGTTCCAACATCAGGATGGGATCGCTGAGCGGCGAGATCCACAGGGGGTGGACGATCTCTTCGTAGCCAAACACGCTGCCGTAGAGCACACCGAAGACCATTGAAGACAGGCCCACCGCAACGGCAAAGGGGTGAAATCCGCGCAGATGCGTCTTGAACAGCCAAGCCGCGATAGCGATCACCAGACCGTGGCCCACATCGCCGAACATCATGCCGAACATGGCGATGAAGGTGATGGCAAAGGGCCAGGTGGGGTCCAGCTCGCCATAACGCGGCACGCCGTAGCTGTTCACCAGGGTGGCGAAGGGTCGCATCCAGGCACGGTGCCGGGTGGCGGTGGGCACCAGCGGGCGTTCCTCCGGCAGGGGATCGCGAGTCGTCACTACCACCCGGCCGGGCAAGGCCTTTTGCAGTTCGGAACGCAATTCCTCTACCGCCGCCCCAGGCACCCAGCCTCCCGCCTGCACCAACTGGCCCTTGCCGCGCAGGGTTCCGTACAGTTCGGCATAACTGGCCGCGGCCCGCAGGCAGGCGGCGAATCGACGCAGGCGATCGGCCCATTGCGCCCGCCATTGCGAGCGTTCGGCCTCAACGACCTGTTCCTCCTCGGCGGCCCTGGCCTCGCGGGCGGTCAACTCCTCACGAACCACCTGGGGGCGATCGCGAAACTCCGGTGGCAAAGGCAATGCCTTGAAGGCCGCCGTGCGCAGTACCGGTTGCAGTTCTGCCTGACTGCCGGCCGGGCCGGCCACAACCAGGTGAGCGGTATCGCCGGTACGGGAGAATTCGCTGACGGTGAAACCGATCAGGGCCAGGGCATCGCGCAGACGTTGCACATGCATCACCGGCACTGTACCGATACGCAGGTCGAGAAACTGGAAACCCTTCTGTATCAACCCCAGGTCCACGTCCAGGGCCTCGTACTCGCGCAGGGCGGCACGCAGCTGCGCCACATCCCGACGCTCGTCCTTCAGGCGGCGCAGCTTTTCCTCAGCCTCGGAGCACTGGCCCCAGAACCCGCCCAGCGCGGCGTTGATCTCCTCCAGCCGTTGCATCGAGCAAACCCCTTCCGTCGGCGGCGCCTGGGCGAGCAGATCCTTGCCTAGAAAATCGACTACCTTGTCGAGCCGTGCGCGCGAATCGACATACAGGCTATGGTAGTCGTCTCCCGGACGCTCATTTAAGGGATCGGCCACCACGGCACCGGCAGACGGATCGAAACTGCCGCAACGGGCCAGCACCAGCGCCGCCGTGGGGGCATCCTCGCGCAGCAGGGTCAGGGTAAAGCGCTGCATGGACAAGGGTTTCCACATACCGCTCAGCCCTCCAGCTCGGCGCTACCGGCGGCCTCGCGCACGCAGGCGCGCACCAGATCGCGATCGAGCTGCAACCACTGCCCTTTGATGGCGATGTGAACCGCCAGCATCTGCGCCTCGCGCAATATCAGGTAAGCCACGGCGCGGGCCACGCTGAAACGGGCGTGGTGCAGTGTTCGCAGAGCCTGGTTGTGCAATACCCTGCACATACCCACCTCGGCCTCGCCCATGTCGTCGCTGCGCTCCAGTGTCTCGGCGAGCTGCGCCGGAAGCGAAGCCATTACCTGAGCCACGCTTTCCTTGCCAACCAGATCCTTCAACCGGGCGGAGTGCAGACGCAAACCGCCCGGCACCAGCAGAAAATAGACAAAGGGCGCCGCCAGGCCATACGAAAAGCGATAACGCAACAACCAGATCAGGTTGTTGCGGTCCGCCAGAGTCCCTACGAGTGGAACCAGGCGGTTGCGCTCCGCCGCCGGCATGCGTTGCACGCGCTGCATCAGGCCGATGAAGTATTGCCGGTCGAACACGGCCTCGAGGGTGAATAGATCCTTTTGTTCTTCAAACAGGGCGCGCGCCACCCTGGCCATGGCGGCATACGGGGTGGCTTCCATGGCGCGCAACAATTCGCCCACGGTTTCAGTACGCAGCAGAATTTCCACCGGCAGGGAAGCAGCCGCCCCCAGATTCAGCATGTCTTCGCGCAGAATCGCCGTTTCGGTTCTGGCCCGTCGCCCACGCAGCAGAATCTTCAGATTGATCAATTCAAACCGGCGCATCCATTCCAACAGCAGGTCCCTGCCCGCCCCTGTGGTCGCCCTGGCCAGACTGGCGGCCTCTGCCAGCCACTGGGCCATCAAGGACTGCTCCAACGAGATCACATTGCCCGCAGCTCCGGCCACCGCCCCGGCGAGTCCCGCCCGCTGCAAAACGTCCGCTTGCTGATCCGTGACCAGATCGACCAATCCGATCAACGTTTGCGGATCGAGCAAACGGGGGGCGAGCACCGAGATTCGGGTGTCCAGATAGGCATGGCGGGAAACCGCGGACATCAGGTTCGTTCAGGATCCAGAAAGGCGTCCAACGCCGACTGAATGGCATCGACCTGACACTGATCGGCCATACCGCGCAGCTCCTTTGCCCGTTCTGCGTATCGGCGCTCCAACTCGGCGATCGTTTGGGCGGCCTTATCTTCCGCCTTGCTGAGAAACGTGGCCTGAATTTCCGGCACACGGGCGGCGAAGCGACGCTCCGCCGCCTCGGCTTCGGCGCTGGCCTCGGCGATAGTCCGCTCGCGCTCCGCGAGCGCTTCGGCCACCAGCGCCTCGGCCTGCATCTCGGTATCCAGCAATCGTTGCAGGGTGTCATCGACCATGGCAGTCTCCAGATGGCAGGGAACCAAGCCGATTGCACATGGGATCACCCGGGTTCGAAGATTCCAGGCACTTGGTCCGCTCGGTCGATAATGCCGCCCACTACCGAACATCAGTCAGCATTATCGCAACCACTCATCACGTCAGCCAGCAGCCTGTCCGGGCTGTGAAACCGTGAACCGGACAGAGCCCTGGATTGCTATACTCTGCCCATCGCGTGTAGAAATGGAAAGATCAGAGGCTTGACGCCGGTCAAGTGGGGCTCAGCGGATGCGATTTTCTTTCACCCAGGAAAATCTGCCACGTCGCCTATCCTATCCACACATACGATACGCATTGAAGCCGCTCCCTGTATTCAGGAGCAGCGCCACTGTTGCGTCCGAGAAGCACAGCCTGGAACCTGTCCGAAAATAGGGGCCGAAGCGGGGCAAGCCTCGGCGCTTTGCCTCAGGTTCGCACCAACATGGGTTTCGTGAGCAAGCTTTCCGCCAACCATCATGTCCCGGCCACCCTCGCCTGGCTTGCCGGCCTCTGCGGCCTCTTGCTGGTTGCGGAGGTATTTTTGTTGCTTGATTTCTGGCACGCTGATTCAACCGCCAAGGACCTGCGCGTGCTTGAGGTCGCCTCCACGCTGATTAGCGGGCAAATCGCCGAAAAACGCCAGCGCCTGGAACAACTGGGCACAGTTCTGGGTGCCGAACCGGACAAAAGCGACTATTGGCTCAATGCCCTGCTGGCCGATTCCCTGGGTGCCTTTTCAACTGACCCGTACGGCTTTGTCCTCCCCGGCGGGCGGTCGCCACCGGCGGGCACAGACCGTTTTGTGGCGCGCGCACTCCAGGACGACGTCCTCATCACGGCGGCCGAACCACCGGCGCGGTACATTCTTGGTACCCGCCCGGAAGGTTTTTCCGGCAAGTGGCTGTTCGCCGAGTTTTCCCTTGAACCCCTACAGATGATCCTGCAGCGGCTCATGCCATCGCATAACCAGCTTCGGATTCGCATACCCGAAGGCGACTGGATCGTGGATGCCGACGGTCTTGGGGATGCCCACCGTATGGACCGCCCCCCCGCATCGGTGCTTTCCAACCGACCGGTGGCCAATACGCCGTGGCTGTTGGAATTGGTGCCACCATCGCCTTCGCAGGGCGGTTTCCACCGTGGTTACCGATGGCTGGCCCTCACCCTGTTACTGCTGCTGGCCGCCTTGCAGCTAACCGTGGTGCTGCGTATCCGCAATCTGCGGAATTCACAAAAGGGCCTGCAGGCAGATCTGGAGGACGCCAGACGCAGTCTGGATCTGGCGCGGACACAACTTCTACAGTCGGAAAGCCTGGCCTCCCTGGGCAGCCAGGTGGCCGGTGTCGCTCACGAGGTAAACACCCCCATAGGCATCGGGCTTACCGCCGCAACCCACATGCAGGACGAGGTGTCCACCATCGAGCAGCGTTTGGCCGAGCGCCAGATCCGTAAAAGCGAGTTGACCGCTTTTCTGAAATCGGCCAGGGAAGCGACGGAAATCATGGTTTCCAATATGCAGCGCGCCAGTGATCTGATTCAAAGCTTCAAACGGGTAGCCATCGATCAGACCAAGGAAGGCAAACGCCGCTTCGACCTCAAGACCTATCTGGAAGAGGTGCTGCTCAGCTTGCGTCCCAGGCTGCGCAAGGTACCCCAAAAGGTTCAGGTGGCCTGCGATCAGGCCATCGCCATGTACAGCTATCCCGGCGCACTCTCACAGATCGTCACCAATCTGGTGAGCAACGCCCTGCTACATGCCTACGAACCGGACGAACCCGGCACTATCGCGATCTCGGCTACCATGGAGGGCGATCGGGTGATGCTGCGGTTTTCTGACGACGGCAAGGGCATACCCCAGGAACATATCGACAAGCTGTTTGAGCCGTTCTTCACCACCGCGGCCGATCGCGGCGGCACGGGACTCGGTCTGCATGTCGTTTATAATTTAGTGACCCGCAGGTTGGGGGGAGAAATTCGCTGTGAGAGCCGACCGGGCCAAGGTACGGTATTCAGCATGCGAATTCCGGTGGATCCAGACAATACCAAATGAGGCGCTGGCGCAAAGACCATGAGCCGGAGGACGTGATGATCGACGATTCGGATGAATTGCTGTTTTCGGAAGAGGACGAGACCGAGGAGCAATCCGGAGGCCATAGCTCCGATGCATGGAAGATCATGATCGTGGACGATGAGCAGTCGGTTCATGATGTGACCGTGATGGTATTGCGTAAATTCCAATTCCAAGGCCGTCCCCTGGAGTTTCTGCACGCCCACTCCGGTGCCCAGGCCAATCAGATGATGCGCGAACACCCCGATACCGCACTGATGCTGCTGGATGTAGTGATGGAGGAGGACGACGCGGGTCTGAAGGTCGCCAAGCACGTTCGAGAGGAACTCAAGAACCACTTCGTACGGATCGTCCTGCGCACCGGCCAGCCCGGCCAAGCACCGGAGGAGCGGGTGATCGAGACCTACGACATCAACGACTACAAAGAAAAGACCGAACTCACCACAAAGAAGCTGTTCACCACTATTTACGCCGCCCTGCGCTCCTACCGCGACATCATCACCATCGATCGCAGCCGCGCCGGCCTGGAGCGAATCATCGACTCCTCCGCCAACATGTTCCGCGCTCACTCCATGGACATGTTCGTCTCCGGCCTGATGATGCAAATCCTCTCCATCCTCGGTTTCGATGACAACTCCTTCTACAGCCGCGCTTCCGGCTTCGTTGCCGGCTGCGGACAGGGCGGCGACACAACCCAACCGAGCCGTATCGTGGTGGGCACCGGCGCCTACGAGGGCGCGGTGGATCGACCGGTGGAAGCCGTGGTGGACGAGCGCGCGCGCAAATACATCCGTCAGGCATTGCAGGAAAAGAGCAGCATCTACTTTGAGAACGGCTGCGTCATCTACTTCCATAACCATGCCAACACCCAGGGCCTGGTCTACCTTACCGGCTGTCACACACTCGATCCCACCGAAAAACGCCTGCTCGACCTGTTCTGCGCCAATATCTCCATCGCCTATGACAACGTCACCCTCAATGAAGAGATCGAGGAGACACAGAAGGAAATCATCTACACCCTGGGCACGGTGGCGGAATTCCGCTCCAACGAGACCGGCGCCCATGTGGTGAGGGTCGCCAAGTACACCGAACTCCTGGCACGTCTCATAGGGCTGGACGACAACGAGTCCACCCTCATCAAGCTGGCCTCACCGATGCACGATATCGGCAAGATCGCGATACCGGACAGCATCCTGCTCAAACCCAGCCGACTGACGGACGAGGAATACGAATTCATGAAGAAGCACACCGAGATCGGCTACGACATGTTGAAGCATTCGCGCCGCCCTATCCTGCAAGCGGCCGCCACCATAGCCTGGGAACATCAGGAGAAGTGGGATGGAAGCGGATACCCACGAGGTCTGAAGGGTAAGGAGATTCATCTCTACGGCCGACTCACGGCAATCGCGGACGTGTTCGACGCCCTGGACAGCTCCCGTTACTACAAAGAAGCCTGGGCCATGGAAAGGATCGTCGACTATTTCAAGGACCAGCGCGGCAGGCACTTCGACCCTGACCTCACCGACATCTTCCTGGCCAACATCGGCAAATTCCAAGAGATTCGCAATCAATACAAAGACGAAGACTTCAATGACCGTACCATCCTGAATCTGACGTAGGCAGGTCTTCTCATCAAATCAACACCCGATGTTCTAATTGAACCTACCGTTGCATAGGCAAGTGTTGGGCCGGGTGTTTGCGGAGGCAATGCGGCTGCGCCACGGATTGGTCACATTGCAGCGATTACCTTTCACAGGGCTGTGAAAGGCTGAACCGGCAAGCGGATGATCGGCCTATACGGGCGGATTTTGCCTCGCCAAATTTCGGCGAGGGCAGCGTCCTACAGTGGAAGCACCTTGCAACTGCCAGGCATTCCGCTGTCGGAGTACTAGTCGAAGATGGGTACGCGCGCTCGGTACGAGTAACCCTTGGGCGTCAGGAAGCCGTCAGCACTGACCAGCTCCAGGCCAATAGCTCGTTTGAGGAGAGTTCGATCCTGCGCGTTGCTGAGATAGATGGAACCATCGCCAAAACGTTGGTTCAAAAGTCGCAGCAACGCGCTGCGTTGTCCTTCTTCGTCGTCCTGTTCACCACGGTCCAATTGACCGTCGAAGCCGGATAGAGCCGCCATGATCGTTTGATTCACCTTGTCGTAGAGTCGATGCCGAGCACATGCAGATCCCGTCTGAATCGTCAGAACCCGAAGTCATCTTGCCATGCCACGCCTGATGACTTACCACATTATGGGCTCTATATCCAGTATATAGGAACCGCGCGCGTTTAAAGGGCTGCCGGTACGGAAACCTTGACATAGGCAAAGCAATTTCCGTACTCACTTGCAACGCCTATCGGAAAACCCGCAGTTTTCCTTTAGGTTTCTGTCAGTTATTGGGATATACGAGGATTCGGGCAGGTTGGATGCAGGCGGGCAAATGCGCCAATATCGAACAGAACGATATAAGTCGCACCGTTTTTGTTATAGGACGGCCTTGCTTATTGGGGAGGCAACGGCGGACCGTTGCGTTTTCGATACTGAGGCGTGGACATCGCCCCACAGATCCAGGGCCAGCCCCAAGGGAGCAGTCCTGCGCCCATCCACCAGCCACTCGACGATTCCGGCGGCCACATTCGGATAGCGCACAGGCGGACGCGAGGGCTTGTGCAACCACCGGAGCAGAGTCCGGTTGTCGAACTGAGAAATAGCGGTCCCGTAACCCAGTTGCTCCAGGGCATACGCGTTGGAAACCTGTTCCATTTGACCGCCCAGGGGCTTCACCAGCAACTTGCGCCCGGCCTGGATCGACTCACTGGCCAGACCGAAACCCGCGTTGCCGATCACCCCCCCACAACGATAGAGAGCCTCCCGAAAGGCTTCACGATCGTAACTGTGGAGTGTGCAATTGGCAGAGGAATAGCCCCTGGCGTCGGCACAGAAGACCTCGAACCGATAGCCTTCGACTCGTTGCAGCCATGCCAAAACCTCCGAGGTGTCCTCGAAGGGCATATAGACCAGAATGCGTTGCGGGTCGCCCGGCGTCGGCTCGTCGGGTGGCGGCTCGATCAGCGGTGGCAGCACCGGGCTGTCGTAGTGGTGCCAATGCACGCCCAGCGCCTGGACCACGGGCGTAAAGTATTGCAGAACCAGGCGGTTGCCGAGGTTGTCCCCTGCCATGGGTACTGGATAACGAAAGGCGTACTGATGCCCCACCCCAACCGCCGGCACGCCCTGACGGCGTGCCGCCCATGCGCTTACCGGTTCGAAATCGGTGATCACCAAGTCATATCCACGCAGATCCAATTGCCGAATATCGCGCCACAGCCGGGCGAGCGGATTGCGCAGCAGGGTTTTCCCGTAACGCAGATGACCGTGATCGGTTTTCAGGGTGACCCCCGGTAATGTGCGGAACCCTGGAAAGCATTCCATGCCGAACAGACGCGCCGGATCGCGGCCCGTGAACAACCAGTCCACCTCCACACCGGCGCGCCGCAGCTCCGGAGCCATGGTCCGCGCCCTGGTGATATGGCCGTTGCCAGTTGCCTGCACGCCATACAGTATCCGCATCAGTGGATCCCCGCAGCCAGGGCGAGCAGCGCACTCGCATGTCCCAGGGCCACACCGGCCAGAATGTCTGTGGGGAAATGCACTCCCAGGAATACCCGTGACGCACCGATCATGCCAGCCACAGTGACCGCCACGGCCAAGAACCCGGGGTAAAAGCCACCCACCAGGGTCGCCATGACGAAGGCTGCCGCGGTATGGCCGGAGGGAAAGCTGAACCGGTCCGAGGGCACGATATGCGCGACGAAATCGCCGATCGCGTCCTGCGGTCGGTTCCGGCGCACGGTATTCTTCAGCAGCAGATAGGCCGGCAGTTCAATGGCAAAGGCCAGCAGTCCGGTCAGCAGGAACGCCTTGCCGTGCAGCGGTTCCCACAGAAACAGCCCGAAACCCAGCAAGGCATAGGGCAAACCATCGCCAAGGTGCGATATCCATCGGCAAACCTGGGCGAACTGGCGCGCATTACGCCGCCCCAACACCCAGCGAAAGGCGTCTGCGTCATAGCGGGTGATGGTCTCCAGCATTGCGTTCATGGCCTATCTCCTCGTTCCCATCGTTCTCGGAACGGGTGATACGCCAGTCGATTTTCAGGGATTTGACGAACGGATAACGGTTTCGTGAAATCGCCGGAAGGGCTGCGACAAACGGCCTGATCGGCGATTCGCGAAACGACAGCAGCCAACTTCGCACCAGAATCGACCGGGAGCGAAACCCGTTCGCCCCAAAATCTGGCAAAAACGCCTCTGCCGAAACGCAAACTCAGGCGCTTGCATGGGAACGCTAATTGCTAGCTGGTTGCCGAATCCCTGCCCTTTGAGGTTTCCCATGTTTCAGATTCGCACGGAAGAACGGGACTATGCCTTTGTTCCGGTCGTTGAGACTCCACCGACGAACCGCTATGGCAAGCCCATCGAAACGGTCGCGCAAGGCCATGAATTACGCGGCAAGAGCCTGAACATCAATGGCGACGCGGGCATTGGCGACAACCCGAACCGTTACAAGCAGCACGGTTTCTATTTCAATGCCGACAACTGCATCTCCTGCCATGCCTGCGAATCGGCTTGCAGCGAGAAGAACGACCTGCCACCGCACCTGGCGTTTCGTTCCGTTGGCTACCTTGAAGGGGGGGCTTACCCTGCCTATCAACGCCTGAACATCTCCATGGCGTGCAATCATTGCGACAACCCGGTCTGTCTCAAGGGTTGCCCGACCCGGGCCTATACCAAATTCGCCGAATACGGTGCCGTATTGCAGGACCCGAATATCTGCTTCGGCTGCGGTTATTGCACCTGGGTCTGTCCCTACAACGCACCGCAGCTGGACCCGGTCGAGGGGCAGGTGCAGAAATGCAATATGTGCGTGGACAGACTGGAAGTCGGTCTGAAACCGGCTTGCGCCGCCGCTTGTCTGGCCGGCGCGCTGGACTTCGGCATCATCGAGACCACGCCCGAGAATCGCCACCAAACGCAAACCAGCATCCCCGGCTTTCCTACGCCCGATATCACTCATCCGAACATCCGCTTTCAGCAAACCCGCAGTTTGCCCAGGGAACTGACCCGGCCGGACACCATGCCGGTTCGCTACGAGCGTGATGAGCAAGGCCCCGGCGCCTACAAGACCAAGGTGCGAAAGAGCGACCGGAGCAAGCACTGGTCCTTTGGCCAGTTGCGCACGCGGGAAGACCCGCTGGTGATTTTCACGCTGATTTCGCAAGCCGTCGTCGGCGCCTTTCTGACACTCTTTCTAGGACCCCGCCTGGGCTATGCCGAACTTTCCACCCAGGCACACCCGTTGCTCATCCCCACTTTGCTGTTCCTGCTGCTGGGCGCGCAGACCTTTGCCCTGGTCCTGTCCACCATGCACCTGGGCAAACCTCACCGCTTCTACCGGGCCTTCAACAACTTGCGTTATTCACCGGTGAGCCGCGAAGTTGCCGGCATCGCGGTGTTCTACAACCTGCTGGGCGCCTATGCGCTGATCGCCGCCCTGCCGGAGTTGGTGAGTTGGCTGCCGACCGCCCTGGCGCAGGGAATCCATGCGGGCATCGGTTGGTTGGCCGTTGTCGCAGGTCCGACAGCCTTGTATTTCATGTATCGCATCTACCGGATTCCCGCCCGCCCGTTCTGGAATCACTGGCAAACCTTGAGTGCATTCTTCGGAAACATGTTGGCCCTGGGACCCATGCTCGTCGGCACGGTGGTCGGAATCGGTGCATGGGCGGCGGGGATAGATCCGGCACCTTTGCTGAGCGGGTTGGCCGTTCCGATAGCAGCGGGATTGGCCTTGGAGGCTCTGGGTCTCTATGCCCAGGCACGAGATTTGGGCTCCGAGCAGGGTGAAGGCGCCGCGTCCATGGTCGAACAAGGCACGCGCTTCGGCAAGACCTACCAGTTGCGCAATGTCCTATTGGGCCTGGGTCTGGCAGCCTTCGCGGCCTTTGCCGCCAGCCAACCCGGCGGTGACGCTGCTCTGGTGGTCTGGCTGGTCGCCAGTTTGCTGATTACCGTGGCGGCGCTCATCGGCCGAGCCCTGTTCTACGCCCTGGTCATCCCCACCACCATGCCGGGCGCATTTTTCTGGAAGAACCAGGGGTTCCAGGAACATGCCAGACATACTGGTCTGTCCGACATGCCGCAAACCGGTGTGATCGCCGATGGCCATTGATCCGCCGCGCCCCAAGGCGCCAAACGACAAGCATGCAGCCAATTCCGGGCATCAAGAAACAAACGCTGGATGATCTGCGCAACCCCTTGGAACGAGGCATATTCGAAAGTCGATATCGTTCCTTGGAACAGCGCCGATTGCGCTTTCTGGCGCTGTTGATGCTGAGTATCAAGCATGCCGGAAGGGGGTTGTTGTTCCTCTGGCCGGCCTATGTGGCAGGTATTGGCGGACTGATTCTGCGCCCGCAGCAACGGGGGCTTTTTCTCGCCATCCTGCTACCAGGCATTGCTGTCTCCCTATTCATCTTTGCCAAAGGCGTACGAACAGACTACGGAACTATCGTGCGCGGGCGACTACTGAGCCACGAGTGCCTGATACCGCTTCTCGTTCGGTAGGCACTCCGTCACCCGCTATTCCTCAAGCAGAGGGGCCACGTCCACGGAGACGCTGAGCTTGTTTTCCCCACCGCCGAACAGCACGCCCTTCAATGGAGCAACGTCCGAATAGTCACGGCCACGGGCAACGGTGATATGACGCTCGGAGGGCATGATGCAGTTGGTGGGATCGAAATCCTGCCAGCCAAGATTCGGACAATAGACACTGAACCAGGCGTGGGAGGCATCGGCCCCTACCAGGCGTTCCTTGCCCGGGGGCGGCAACGTTTCCAGGTAACCGCTCACATAGCGGGCGGGTATACCCATCGACCGCACGCAAGCGATACCCAGGTGCGCAAAGTCCTGACATACGCCGCGCTTGTGTTCCAACACCTCGCTCAGGGGCGTGGCGATGGTGCTGAAACCGGGATCGTAAGTGAAGTCGGTGTGAATGCGCTCCATCAGGTCGTGCACGGCTTCCAGCACCGGCCTGCCGGATGGGAAGGAGGCCAAGGCATACTCGCGCAACTCGGACATTGGGCGGGACATTGGGGTTTCCAGCACAAATTCACGGGCAAGCAGATGATCGGCCAGGCCGCCCTTGGCAAGAACCTCAACGGCCTCGTCCCAGGGTAGCGACATGCCAAGATCCATCTTTCCGGCAGCTTTGACCTCCACCTCACTGATGGCCTTTACCGACACCTGATCATGGGAGGTTTGCAGCGCGAAACGATCTACATGGTTGCCGAAATAGTCCGTAGTCTCTGTGCGCTCATTGGGTATGGGGTCGATCTCCACCCGGCTGTAGCGGCAGACCTGAGCATCCGAATCCAAGGGACGCAGGCGCACTTCGTTATAAGAGAGGCTGACGGCGTCGGCATAGTGATAGGCGGTAAGATGGGTGATGCGGTATCTCATGTCCGCCTCACGGTTGGCGCAATCTGATGTAGTGCCGGCATGTGGGTAAAGAAACGGCTGCTGAGGACGTTGGCGACTGACTCCAGCAGATGGGAGGAACGAACCAGCAACTGATCCAGTCCTTCCCTCATTTCGCCCTCGCCCACCTGCGCCAGGCGATTCGTTTCCGAAAGTTGCAAAAGCGTAACCGCTTCCAGGATCAACCGCTGTTCCGGGGTCAGGTCATATTGGCTGCGCTCGCCCGGCAGACGGTCGATGTTCTCCTGCAAACGCAACAACTGATAAAGCATGCCGCGCGGATTGGTCTTATCCAGCAGCAACAGGTCCAGGACAGTTTTTACCTGCATCTGTGAGCGATAGCGTCGCCGATAGGTGATTCGGCTCTCCGTGGCCACCAGCACGGCCTCCATGATCTGGTACTCGACGGTCTGCTCCTGTTCATTGGCCAGGGTCCCCCGTAACAAAGCACCGGTAAGCTGCGCGCGTTCGAGGCGCCGACCTGCATCCAGAAAGATCCAGCCGTGCTCCCGCGTCATACTTTCCATCACCAGACCGCTGAAGGCGGAAAGTGCCGTCACCAGGGCGTCCAGCTCATCCTGGGCATCTGCCAGGGTAAGCGGAGGCGTATTGCGCAGCTTGTGTAATTCCTCTTCGATGTCGTTGATGACCCGCCAGGTGTCGGCGGAGATGCGATCGCGCACGTTGTAGGCATTGTTGACCATGGTCTGAAGATTGAACATCAGACTGCCCATGCGCTGGCCGTCGAGTATCAGTGAGAGCAGCTCCGGCTCCGGCGCATCCAGACGCTCCTCTGCTCCCTCACCGACGAAACCAGGCGCGGTCATGGTCAGGGTGGTGGTGGCCCGCAACAGGCAGGCCAGGGTGCGGGAGTGGTTCTTGTCGCCAAACTCCACCACTTCATTCAAGTTGCTCAACACGCCTCGCAGCAGGCGGATGGTGGCCTCCGCCCGCTCCGCATAACGCCCGATCCAGTAGAGATTCTCCGCCGCCCGGCTCGGCAGGGCGCCATCCAGATCAAACTGGGGAGGTTGCTGTTTGGTCTGCAACCAAAGCGAGACCTGCTGCTCAGGCTCGGAGGCCAGCACCCAGGTGTCCTTGCTGACGGCCCCGCGTTGACTGGAAACGACTTGCTGATGTTCCTCGGTGCCGATGCGGGTCAGACCGCCGGGCATGACGATATAGGCATCGTCCCGGGCGGTAAGAAAGGCGCGCAGCAAGACCGGCCTCGGTGCCAGCCGATCCTCCAATAGCGCGGGTGCCGAAGACAACACCATCGCTTCCTGGGCACAATAGAGATAAGGCCGGGCGTTGATGCGGCCACGCAGTTCAGCCAACTGCTCGGTGCTCATTTCCTCTCCGAACAGGGTTGTTGCGGCGTCACCGCGTGAAATGGTTTTTATTGCCATTCGCCGCAGATTGGCCAGAACGTGCTGACGGCTCTTGGCATTGCCACACCACCAGGTGGGAACCGAGGGCAGCCGCAAGGGTTGCCCAAGCAGGTGTTGCGACAGGGCCGGCAGATAGGCGGCCAGGGCCGGATTCTCCAGTACGCTGCTGCCGAGCGGATTCACCACCGTCACGCGGCCCTGACGTGCCGCTTCCAGCAAGCCGGGCACACCGAGTTGCGAATCTTCGCGAAGTTCCACCGGGTCGCAAAAATTGTCGTCCACCCGGCGCAGAATCACATCCACCTGTTCCAAACCGCCAAGGGATTTCATCCACACCCTGCCGTTGCGCACGGTCAGATCGCTGCCCTGCACCAGGGAATAACCAAGGTAATTGGCCAGGTAGCTATGCTCGAAATAGGTTTCGTTGCGTGGGCCGGGAGTGAGCAGGACGATCCGCGGGTCTTCGCATCCCGGCGGAGCCAGCGAAGCCAAAGTCGCCCTCTGGGTGCGGAAAAACAGGGCCAGCCGGTGCACCTGGGCATCGCGGAACAGGCTGGGCAGCACGCGGGTCATCACAGTGCGGTTTTCCAGCGCGTAACCGGCGCCGGATGGTGCCTGGGTGCGGTCACCCATCACCACGAAGTGCCCATCGGGTCCGCGGGCCAAATCGGCCGCATACAGCACCAGCTGGTGATTTCCCGGTACCCTGACCCCGTCGCAGGCCCTGAGGAACCCGGAGTGAGCGAAGATCAGCTCTGGCGGAATCAAGCCCTTGCGGATCAGAGTGCGCGGCCCGTAAAGATCGGCAAGGATGAGATTGAGCAGTTCGGCACGCTGAATCAGGCTGACTTCCAGCTCGGACCATTCCTCGCTGGGCAGCAGTAGCGGAACGGGGTCCAGTTCCCAGGGGCGATTCATACCCTTGGGGTCATCGTAGACGTTGTAGCTTACGCCGCTCTCGCGCAAGAGACGGCGGGTTTCCTCGCTACGCTCGCGCAGCGCATGCGGCCCCAGGCCCTCCAGGGAGCGAATCATGTGTTCCCAATGGCCGCGCACGCCGCCGCCCCGGTGGCACATTTCATCGTAGCTGCCCAGGCCCTCTACGTAGGTCCTGCAAAGCTCGCCGCTCATCATGGGTTGGGGGCTGCTCATGGGATAGGGGAGATCTCCGAAGAGGAAATGGAGATTGATCTTATAGACAATACCCTGCCGATCGGTCCAGGCCGCGCCGGGCCGATAAGTGGAACAGATCCACCGACCCGCCGCAACTGTTTGTCAGGAACCCTGCTCCCGGATCACCGTCCCCGACGCCGCAGGTCCAAGGTGTAAGGATAGTCCTTGTTGGTTTCTTCCGGCGGCGGCTCCATCGGCCCCGTTGGATGGCCTTCAGGATAGAAACGGCTGATTTCCCCCAGCTCCGGCGGCGGCTTGATCACATCAGGTGTGTGTCCGAAGCCCCAAAAGCGGCTGATGCGGCGGGACTCTGCCTCGTAGGCATTGACCGGATAGATGTCGGAGTTGCGCCCGCCAGGATGCTCCACGAAATAGGTGCAGCCGCCGATGGAGCGCCCCGACCACGTGTCGATGAGATCGAAAACCAGAGGAGAGTGGATACCAATGGTCGGGTGCAGGGCCGAGGGTGGCTGCCAGGCGCGAAACCGCACACCGGCGACATACTCGCCGTGCACACCGGTGTTGTGCAGGGGTACGCGGCGGCCGTTGCAGACGAGCACATAGCGTGAATCGGTCAACCCGCTCACCTTTACCTGCAGACGCTCCACCGAGGAGTCCACGAACCGCGCCGTGCCCACATTGGTCATCTCCTCGCCCAACACGTTCCATGGCTCTATGGCGCCATGCAGATCGATACGGATATCGTCAATGCTTACCGATCCATAGTGGGGAAAGCGGAACTCGATAAAGGGATCAAGCCAATCCGCCTGGAACGGATAACCGGCGCGATTGAGGTCTTTCACCACGTCCCGCAGGTCCATTTCCACATAGTGAGGCAGCATGAAGCGATCATGCAGTTCCGTGCCCCAGCGCACCAGCGGGAAACTGTAAGGGCTGTTCCAGAAACGCGCCACAAGCAGGCGCAGCAGCAGCATCTGCACCACGCTCATGCGTGCATGGGGGGGCATTTCGAAGGCACGGAATTCCAACAGTCCAAGGCGACCGGAGGCACTGTCCGGCGAATAAAGCTTGTCGATACAGAACTCGGAGCGATGGGTGTTGCCGGTGATGTCCACCAGCAGGTTGCGCAGCAGCCGGTCGACCAGCCAGGGCCGATCCACCTGCCCTTGCGGCATCTGCTGGAAGGCGATCTCCAACTCGTAGAGGCTCTCGTTGCGGGCCTCGTCAACCCGTGGCGCCTGACTGGTGGGGCCGATGAACAGCCCCGAGAACAGATAGGACAAACCGGGATGGTGCTGCCAGTAGGTGATCAGGCTGCGCAGCAGATCGGGGCGGCGCAGCATGGGGCTGTCCGCCGGGGTCGGTCCACCCAGGGTCACATGGTTGCCGCCGCCGGAACCGGTGTGACGGCCGTCGAGCATGAATTTTTCCGTCCCCAGGCGCGACAAACGGGCTTCTTCGTAGAGAATCTCGGTGTTCTGTACCAGTTCGTCCCAGTTACGCGCCGGGTGCACGTTGACCTCGATCACTCCAGGGTCCGGGGTCACCATCAGCCGTTGCAAACGCCAATCTTGGGGCGGCGGATAGCCTTCCAGGCGCACCGGCATACCCAATTGACTGGCGGTATGTTCGATCGCGGCCAGCAGTTCCACCCAATGTTCGAGGTACTCCATCGGCGGCATGAAAATGTGCACAACGCCCTCGCGGGTTTCCAGACACATGGCCGTATGCAATACGTCGGTCCAGTAACCGGTTTCCTCCATGGGCCATTGATCCTGGACCTGGGGATTTTCGTGCGGCGACGGTTGGATGCTGGAATAGCGCTGGGCCACTTCGCCGTGGTACTCCGCCAGCGGCGCACGCGGCTCGAAGGTGGAACGCTCCGGTTCCGGACTCTTGCGGCGCTTTTCCTTGGCGGACCAGGGCAGGGAGTCCAGGGGTAGGCGGTAACCGATAGGCGAGTCGCCAGGAATCAGGTACAGGTGTCCGCGACGCAGAGGCCAGCGGGTGGATCGCCAGCCCTGATCGTTCCAGGTGCGCGCGACCGGCAGCACGAAACCCGCGGGTTCCGCCAGACCCCGCTCGAATACCTTGCGCAGGTTGGCGCGCTCGGCCGGGTTGCTCAGATCGTTTTTGAGCGGGTCAAGGTCGGCAGGCAGGCCGCCCTCCTTCCAGAGGTAATAGAAGGTGTCTTCATAGGCCGGAATCAGGTGGTCCCGATCCACCCCCAGGGCACGGGTCAATTCCTGCCCGAAGCGAAGCGCGTCGTCATTGCTGTGGTTGCAGGTGTGGCGATCCTTGGCCAGCAGTTCCTGATTGTTCCACAGGGTGTGACCATCGGTGCGCCAGAAAAGGCCCAATGCCCAGCGTGGGTAAGGCTCTCCCGGATACCACTTGCCCTGGCCGAAATGGAGCAGGCCGTTGGCGCCGAAGCGATCCTTGAGGCGTTGGAGCAGGTCACCCGCCAGCGCACGCTTGTTCGGCCCCATGGCGGCATGATTCCACTCGGCACCATCCATATCGTCGATGGAGACGAAGGTCGGC
>JAGRGI010000011.1 GCA_020445565.1 Chromatiales bacterium | reverse complement strand
GACCCCACGCGTGTGAAGCGTGTGCTCTCCCGCTGAGCTAACCGCCCGGAGAAGGCCGCAAAGTTTACTTTGGCGCGGGTTCGGCGTCAAACGTCAAATGGACTTTCTTGGCCTACAGTCTATGCGGATAGAAACATGAATAATCGACGCGGGAGACCACCATGGACCTATTGGCCGTTGTAGCCGTGCTTGTCGTAGCGCTATTGCATCTGGGCTTTCTGATTCTGGAGATGTTCTTCTGGACCAAGCCGTTGGGGAAGCAGGTCTTCGGCCTGTCAGAGCAACAGGCCCTGGATTCGGCGGCGCTGGCGGCCAATCAGGGGTTGTACAACGGCTTTCTGGCGGCCGGGCTGGTTTGGGGGGCTTGGCTGGGTAAAGAGGAGACACAGGTTGTGGTGTTCTTTCTGCTCTGCGTCATCGTTGCCGGGGTATACGGCGCATTGACCGCCAAGCGCTCGATATTGTGGATACAGGCTGCGCCGGCCGTGATCGCCTTGTTATTAGTCTGGATGCGCTGAGCGGGTCAGGTTGGTGACTTGATGGGCCGCCAGCATGGTGGCGATAACCGAACCGGCGAAGGCATACAGGCCCCATTGGATCTCTACCCGCGCCAGATCGCCCAGCTTGACGCTGACCACCAGCAGGGCGACGACGAAGACATCGAGCATGGACCATTTGGCGTAGCGGTCCAGCCGGTGCAGCCAGCGGCGGTGGGCCTCGTTGCTGCCGTCGCCGCTGTTGACGATGCCGGCGATGACGCCCAGTTTGGCGATGGGCAGCAGCACGCTGAAACCCAGGATGAGCGCGAAAAGCCCGGGATAGCCGGCGTTCCAGAGGTCCCTCAGGCCGGACAGCAGGGACACCTGGTTGGTGAAGATCCACAACTGCCGCAGACTGAACAACGGGCCGCTGACGCCAAGTGCGAGCAAGGCCGCGGACACGGCCAGCAGGCCGTTGACCCACAAGCCCATGCCCGGATGCCGTCGGGCCAGGGAGGTTCGACTCACGAAGTCGCCTCTGCGGTTTGGGGGCTGAGCGCCCGGTTGCCGAAGCGTGCGACGGCATGCTCGTAAATCGACAGTAGCGCCGGAACGCACAACAGCACCAGTACGGTAGAGAACATCAGCCCGAAGGCGATGGAAACCGCCATGGGAATCAGGAACTGCGCCTGCACGGAGGTCTCGAACAACAGCGGTGTGAGACCGGCGATGGTGGTGAGTGAGGTCAGCAGCACTGCCCGCAGGCGCTGGCAACTGGCCTCGATAATGGCATCGTCGGCGGCCATTCCTTTTTCGCGCAGGTGTTTGTAGAAGGTCACCAGGATGATGGAGTCGTTGACCACGATTCCCGACAGGCCGAAGAACCCGAACAGGGACAGTATGGTGAGGTCGATGCCCAGCAGCCAGTGGCCCAGAATGGCTCCCACCAGGCCGAAGGGGATGGCGATCATCACCACGATGGGCCAGCCATAGGAGGCGAATACCCAGGCCAGCACCAGATAGATCAGGGCCAGGGCGATCAACAGGCCCCGTTTCATGTCGCCCAGGGTCTTGCGAGATTCCGCCGAACGTCCCTCCAGGGAGTAGTGCAGGCCGTAGCGGCTGGTGAGGCCAGGGAGGACATCCGCCTCCAGCGCGGCGATGATGCGGCGGGCGTTGTTGACCGATGTGTCCACGTCCGCGGAGACTTCCACGGCCAGTTGGCCATCGGCATGGCGCAGGGCCTCGAAACCCCGTTTCGGCTGCAACTCCACCACCGTGGAGAGTGGTACGAACTCGCCGCCAGGGACGCGCACGTTGATGCGGTCCAGGCTCACCAGGTTGTAGCGTTCGTCGTTGGGCAGCAGTACCCGAACTTCGATCTCTTCGTCGCCTTCCTGAAAGATCTGCGCGAGCCGGCCGTCGAAGGCCGAGCGCAGTTGCCGGCCCAGGGATTCGATGGTCAGCCCCAGCGCCTCACCGGTGGGGGTGAGGTGATAGATGAGTTGTTGCTGTCCGTAGGGCATGTCGTCTTCTGTGCCGCTGGTGCCGTCGAAACCCTTGATGGCCTCGGTCAGTTCCAGGGCCGCGGCCTTGAGCGAGTCGGCGTCGCTGCCGATGAGGCGAATTTGAAGGTCGCGGCCGGGCGGACCCATTTGCGGTTCGGCCAGGGTGAAGGTCTGTATGCCGGAGGGCAGGGTAATGTTCTCGCGCCAGGCACGGATGAAGGCCTTGTTGCGAACATCGCGGGTATCCGGGCCCACCAGCTCCAGGGAAATGGAGCCGAATTGGTCGCCCTTCTGAGAGGCATTTCCGCCGGATACCGTGGTGACGCCCAGGTGGGTGATCGCGGTCTCCACCAGTCCCTGGCCCAGTGCTTGCTCGGTTTTGTTCAGGGATCGCTCCAGCTCCCCCATGAATGCCTCGACGCGCTCGGGGGGCGTGCCGGGCGCGAAACTGGCGTTGGCGAAAATCCGGGTACCCTCGGGCGAGGGAAAGAAGGTGAAGCTCAACCGCCCACCGGCCAGCAGACCAACGGTCATCATGAGGATGGCGACGGCCGTGGCCATGGTGGTCCAGCGATGGTGTACCGCCAAAGTGACCAGGGGGCGGAAAACGCGATCGCGAAAGGCGATGAAGGCATTGTCCAGCCATCGCCGAAAGCGCGGCGGCTTTCCGTGATGCAGGGTGCGAAACGAATGGCGTAGATGCCCCGGCAGCACCAGGAAACTCTCCACCAGGGAGGCCAGGATAACGCAAACGATGACCAGCGGGATGGCGAACAGGATGTTGCCGATCGTGCCGCCGATCAACATCAACGGCAGGAAGGCGGCGATGGTGGTCAGGGAGGACGAAACCACCGGGGCCAGCATGCGTCTGGCGCCGCCCTCGGCCGCGGCCAGGGAGTGTTCGCCGCTTTGGTAGTGGGCCAGGGCGTCCTCGCCGACCACGATGGCGTCGTCCACGATGATGCCCAGGGCCATGATGAGAGCAAACAGGGAGATCATGTTGATGCTGCCGCCGAGTGCGTACAGCACCGCCAGGGTGGCCATGAAGGAAACGGGAATGCCGACGGCGACCCAGAAGGCCACCCGGCCATTGAGAAACAGGTATAAGATCAGAATCACCAGCAGCAGGCCGCTGGCGCCGTTTTTCACCAGCAACATGATGCGTTCCATCAGCAATTGCCAGGGCTGGTCATAGACTGCCAACTTCACGCCGGGGGGCAGTTGCGGTCGCGTATCCGCGAGCCATTGCTCGAGTATTCGTGCCGATTTGAGGGAATCGGCCACTTCGTTGCGCCGCAGTTGCAGCTCCACCGTCGGCTCGTCCTTGTAGCGCAGCTTCACGGCGCCTTCCTGGGGACGGCGTTTGACGATGGCCACGTCTTCCAGTCGCAAAAGCTGCCCGGACTCGTCGGCAACCAGGGGCAATTGCCCAAAGGCCAGTTCATCACGCCGCTGGGATTCGCTGCGCAAGGATCGGGCCACGTCGTTGCGGCCCACGGAGCCGGCTGGCAGATCACGGGACAGCTCCGCCACCCGATCCGCCACCTGGTCCAGCGTGAGGTCCAGCTCGTCCAGGCGGGCGAGGGGGATCTGAATGGCGATTTCCTCTTCCGGTAGACCGCTGATGTCGACCTTGGCTATTCCTCGTTCGAGCAGATCGCGTTCCATCTTGCGTGCCAGCGGGCGCAGTTCCTCCAGGCCGTTGCCGCCGTAGAGCAGCACCTTGGCCACCGGCTCGTAGCGAACGATGCGCGTGATCTCCGGCTCCTCGGCACTGCTGGGCAGGTTGCGTATCAGCGCGATTTCTTCCTTGACCTGATCCAGCGCCCGGCCCATGTCGGTGTGCTCTTCGAACTCGATACGGATCGAAGCCACGCCACGGGCGGAGGTGGAGGTCAGGTCGCCGACGCCGTCCAGACTGCGCAGTTGGTTCTCGATGGGCAGGGTGATATAGGCCTCAACATCTTCTGCCGCCGCGCCGGTCCACGCCACCCGCACGCTGATGATCTCCAGGGCGAAGTCGGGGAAAAACTGCTTGTTGAGTTTGGTCAGCGCCCACAGACCCGCCAGGATCATGATGATCATCAACAGGTTGGCGGCGACCTTGTGCTGGGCGAACAGGCCGATGAAGTCGTTACGATGGCTGGCCGGGTTCATGGTGCGATGTCGTCCGCCGTTTTTACACGCAGGCCCTCAATGGCGTTGGGCAATTGGCTGACGATGAGCCGATCGCCGTCGACGAGTTCTTCGCTGCGGGCCAGCACCCGGGTTCTGCCGTCGCTGTCCGTGGCCTCGCCGACGCGCTCCAGGCGAGCCAGTCGCATGCGGCCATCGACCATTTCATAGACCCGGTCGGTACCGTAAATGGCGGAGTAGGGCACCAGAATCACTTGGTTTTCCGGCGGCAGCGTCAGTGTGAGGTTGAGAAAACTACCCACTCGCAATCGCTCGGCGCCGTGTTCCACCCGGAACAGGCCATCCACTCCGCCCCGGCCGGCGCTGACCATGGAGGCGAGCCGGTCGAGCACCAGACGGGCACCGCCGGCCTGTGCCATCAGAGGTTTGCCTTCGTTCAAATAGCTGGCGACCTGGTCCTGATAGCGGTGGGGAATCTGGGCGCGCACTTCCAGGGCCTGGTCATCGTAGAGTTCCACCAGAGGGTCGCCGGGGCGTACCCGATCGCCGGCAGCGATCTGAACCTTTGCTACTTTGCCGTCGAAAGGGGCTGTGATACGGGTGCGATCGAGGTCCAGGGCAGCCAGGTCCCGTTGGGCCTGTGCCTGGCGCAGGCGGGCCTGAAGCCTGGCCATGCGGGTTTCGTGGTCGCGGATCGCCAATTCCCGGCTGCGCACGGAGATGCTCTGGCGCTCATAGTTCTGGCGCGCTTCCTCAAGCAGGGATTCGGAGGCCACCTGGCTGGATTGAAGGCGTTCCATGCGCGTCACGGAACGGCGCGTGAGGTCCAGCAGGGTCTTCTCGTTCTTGAGGGAATCCAGGTCGTTTTCGTGACGCTTGCGTTCGCTGTCGATATCGGCGCGGGCGCTGGCCAGTTCGGCCTCACGCTGTTCCAGCAACAGCTTGGCGTCGCGGGGGTCCAGTGCCACCAGCAGTTCGCCTTTGGCCGCCCGTTTTCCCTCCCTGGCCGGTACCGATAGCACCTCTGCCGTCAAGGCGGAACGCAGCTTGGGGATGCGGGGTGTCTCGACACGCCCGTAGAGGGACAGTTCCGGGCTGGCCGAACGCTGGTTTACGGTCTCCACGTCCACCACCCAGACCTTTTCCACCTGCTCCACCGGCAGAGCCTTGGGTTTGGTCATGCGGAGCAGATTGAAGACCGCCGCGCCGACGAACAGGATCACGATGGGGAGCAGGAATTTGATGAGGAACCGTTTCACCGAGAATGTTTCCAATAGGGTAACTATTCAGCACATCGCGGATGACCCGCGCAGGGTTGGGGGTTTGCTCCAGGAGACGCGTGAATACATCCGTGCAAGCTTGGCTGTGCCTTTCCTGGCGCAGACACGCCTTCCGCAAACCCCCAGCCCTCCGTGACCTTGGCGTTAGCTGATTGCTTACCTCAATGCAACAACAGAAGCCGTGAAGCACTATGGGGGGCGATGAAGCAAATGGCAACGGGTATAATGCCCCCGCCGCCCGTTGCGGCCTCGCCCCGTCACTGTTTCTATCCGCAGGGAGTCGTCGATGAGTTTTCCCGCGCCCAGTCAGCGTTTGGACTGCGTACCCCTGGTTCGGTTCGTTGTCGTTCTCGGTCTGCTTGTTTCCTGCCTGCCAGTCTGGGCGGCGCGTATGGAGGGGTTGTACGACGCCAGCGTCACGGTATCTGACCGCGAGGCGGATTCCCGCGGGCCGGCCATCGCCAGTGCCTTGGAGAAGGTGTTGATAAAGGTCAGTGGCGATCCACAAGTGATCGGCTCCAACGAGTTGACGGGGGTCTTGAGGGACGCTGACCGTTATGTTCAGCAATACCGCTACGATCCCGCGCTGCAATTGGAGGGCCCTGTGGCGGAGCCGAGCTGGAACCTGGTGGTGAAATTTGATCCTGAATCGGTGGATCGTCTGCTGCGCGAGCGCAAATTGCCGGTGTGGGGAGATCAGCGGCCCGAGACGCTTTTGTGGCTGGTGACAGAATCCGCCGGTCGGCGCAGCTTGGCAGGCTCAGACAACGATCCAGAGGTGTTTTCCCTGGTACGCCGTCTGGATAGCGAGCGTGGCGTGCGGGTATTGCTTCCGCTTCTGGACCTGGAAGACCGTTCGCGTTTGCAGGCGGCCGATGTCTGGGGCGATTTCTCCCAGGCCATCCTGGATGCTTCCGAACGTTACAAGCCCGATGCCGTGCTGGTGGGTCGGGTGGGCCGCGAAGGCGGCCAGTGGTTGGGGCGCTGGACCCTCTACCAGGGCGACACTCGCGATCGTTGGGAGAGCCGCGCGGCCAGTCGGCGTGACGCGGTATACGACGGGCTTCAGCAAGATGCCACGGCGCTGGCCCTGAGGTTCGCTCCGCGCGCCACCGACGGGCTGCTCTCGGAGTTGCGCCTGGATGTCGTCGATGTGTCCACTTTCGAAGCCTATGCCCGGCTGGAGCGCTATCTGAGGGATTTGAACACCCTGGCCGATGCGCAGGTGGAGCGGGTGGAGCCCGATCGTATCCGGTTCCGTGTCAAGGCGCGCGGCGGTGAGGAGTCGCTGCGGCGAGCCATCTCCCTGGGGGATGTATTGTCGCCGGCACCGCCGGTGGCGTTCTCGTCCGCGCCGGTGGCGGTGGCGCCAACCGTTGCCGCGCAAGAGGGGACGGATGCCGTCACCCAGCCGCTGGACGCCGCCTCCCCGGCCGCCGGTTTAAATGACCATCCGGCTGCCGCCGATACTGTGGCGCTGGCACCGGTGGACGCAACCATCCCCGCGACGGAGCAGGCCGTCCCGTCCCTGAGCTATCGACTGGTTCCGTGACTCGACGCGACATCCCCAATCTCATCAGCATCGCAAGAATCCTGCTGGTGGCACCCATCGTTTGGCTGATGGCCCGCGAGCAGTACGGGCAGGCGTTGATGCTGTTCGCCGTTGCCGGAATCTCCGATGGCCTGGATGGCTTTCTGGCCAAACACTACGGTTGGCAGTCGCGACTCGGCTCCATTCTGGACCCGCTGGCCGACAAGCTGTTGCTGGTGTGCACCTTCGTGACCCTGGCCTGGCAGGGCATCCTGCCCGTCTGGTTGGCCGTCCTGGTGGTGCTGCGTGATGTGGTCATCGTGGTCGGCGGAGTCACCTATCATTTTCGCATCCAACCCATCGCCATGGCCGACCCCACTTACATCAGCAAAGCAAATACCGCTTTGCAGATCGCCCTGGTTTTGGCGGCGGTGCTCGACAAGGGCTTGATTTCCCTGCCTGAGGGCCTGCTGCAGGCATTGATCTGGCTGACCGCCGCCAGCACCCTGGCCAGCGGGATTGCCTACGTACTGGTGTGGGGGCGCAAGGCAGCCGAGCGGGTCAACGGGCGCTGATCTTTTCCAGCACATAGGCCACGGCCGCAAAGCCGAAACTGGCGGTGACAGCTATCGACGAGCCGATTCCTCCGGCGCAGCTCAGGGCCGTGGCCTCCACCGGCAGCTTTGCCGGCTCCTCCGACCACACACAGGGGATGCCGAAACGACGCCGGGGATCGCGCGAATAACCGTAATTTTCCCGCAGCAGACGGCGGACTTTGGCCAGCAGGGGGTCTTGTTGCGAACGGCTCAGATCGGTGACGCGGATGCGGTTGGGATCGCGCCGCCCCCCGGCTCCGCCCGAGGTGATCACCGGGATCTTGTTTCGGCGGCAATGCTGCACGATAGCTACCTTGGCCCGTCCATGGTCGATGCAGTCCAGCACCCAGTCCGAATCATCGGGCAGTAGTTGCTGCACAGTGTCCGGTTCCACCATTTCCTCCACACACACCACCCGACAGTCCGGATTGATCAGCGCGATGCGTTGCGCCAGCGCTGCGGTTTTGGCTTGTCCGAGAGTGGATTCCAGGGCCGGAAGTTGCCGGTTGATGTTGGATTCGGCCACATGGTCGGCGTCGATCAGGGTGAGCCGGCCTATACCGCTGCGCGCCAATCCCTCGACTGCCCAGGAGCCCACGCCGCCGACGCCGATTACGCAGACATGGGCGCGGGCGAAGCTGGCCAGAGCCTGTTCGCCATAGATGCGGGCGACACCACCGAAACGCCGGGAACTGACTGCACAATTATCGGGCATGGTTGTTTCGACAACGAACTGAAAAGCCGATTTTAGCGATGTACCTGTCCACGAGGCGAGGGGCGATTGCAGGGCGCAGCGTTATGTGACGGTTTCTGTTTGTGAAAGCTCGGTTTCTGCTCGGCCGCGGCTCACCGCTTGTTGAGACGATGTCTCCTGGTGAACAAATGGATGATGTCCCTAGAACACAAGCACTAGTGACAAAAACGCCATCGTGGCACACTATGAGCCCAAATGCGCATACACGCCCTACCGCCGCAACTCATCAACCAGATCGCCGCAGGCGAAGTGGTGGAGCGTCCCGCGTCGGTGGTCAAAGAGCTGCTGGAGAACAGCCTGGATGCCGGTGCTCGGCAGTTGGATATCGACATCGTCGGCGGTGGTGTCCGCCAGATCCGCGTGCGCGATGACGGTGGCGGTATTGATCGCGAAGACCTGGCCTTGGCACTGTCGCGCCATGCCACCAGCAAAATCCAGAATTTACACGACCTTGAGCGCGTCGCTACTCTGGGGTTTCGTGGCGAGGCCCTGCCGAGTATCGCCTCGGTCTCACGCCTGACTCTGACCTCTCAGGCCGAAGATGCCGACCACGCCTGGTCCCTGCAGGGGGAACCCGGCGAGGGCGAAGCGCCTCAGCCCGCCGCCCATCCCAGGGGCACCACTGTGGATGTCCGCGACCTGTTCTACAACGTGCCGGCGCGGCGCAAATTCCTGCGCACGGAAAAGACCGAGTTCGGCCATCTGGAGACCGTGGTCAAACGCATCGCCTTGGGACGTTTCGACGTGGGGTTTCGGCTTGGGCACAACCGCCGGGAGGTATTGCATCTCCCCGCCGCTGAGGACGACGTTGGTGCTGCGGGCCGCGTCGCTGCCGTATGCGGCGCGCCATTCCTGGAGCAATCCCTGCTGGTGGATCATGCCGCTGCCGGTTTGCGGTTGCGGGGCTGGATCGGTCTGCCGACGTTCTCGCGCAGTCAGGCGGACCTACAGTATTTCTACGTCAACGGACGCTTCGTGCGCGACAAACTGGTGACCCACGGCGTGCGCCAAGCCTATACGGATGTGCTCTATCACGGCCGCCATCCCGCCTATGTCCTGTACCTGGATCTGGACCCGGCACTGGTCGACGTGAATGTGCACCCCACCAAACACGAGGTACGCTTTCGGGAAGGCCGTCTGGTGCACGACTTCCTGTTTCGCGGTTTGCACCACATCCTCGGTGAAACCAAGGCCGGCGAGGCGGCACCGGTGCCGTTGCGCGCCGCTCCGGCCCAGACCGATGCCTTGCTCGCTCATCAGGCGCCAATCCGGCCGCACACACCGATTCTTTCGCCGATGCCCAGGGAAACCAGGCCGCTGCCCTTGCATGTGGAGGAGCAGCGCAATGCCTATGCCTCGTTTCGCTCCAGCGTCGCTGCCGCGCCGACGCCCATGCCGACGCAGGATACGGGCGGCAGTCCGCCGCTGGGCTATGCCCTGGGCCAATTGCATGGTGTCTACGTGCTGGCACAAAACGACGAAGGGCTGGTATTGGTGGATATGCACGCGGCGGCCGAGCGGATCGCCTATGAGCGCTTGAAGGTTGGCTTCGAAGGTCAGGGGGTGCGTAGTCAGCCCTTGCTGGTACCGCTGCGTGTGGTGGTCAGTTCCCGCGAGGCCGATTTGGCCCAGCAGCACGCCGAAACCTTTCAGGAATTGGGCATGGAGGTGGACCGGGCGGGGCCGGAGGTCCTGGTGGTGCGGGCCATGCCCGCCGTTTTGCAGGGAGCGGACGCAGAGAAGCTGCTGCGCGATGTGTTGTCCGATCTCGCCGTGCACGGGAGCAGCGGGCGCTTGCGCGAGGCGGTCAACGAGGTTTTGTCCACCATGGCCTGCCACGGTTCCGTGCGGGCCAACCGCCGCCTGACCATTGAGGAAATGAACGGCTTGCTGCGCGATATGGAGCGCACGGAGCGCAGCGGACAATGCAATCACGGCCGCCCTACCTGGACACGACTGAGCCTGGCGGATCTGGACAGGCTCTTTCAGCGCGGCAGGTGAATTCCCTCCCTCCGGCAGTCTTCATCATGGGCCCCACGGCCTCCGGCAAGACCGGTCTGGCCATGGCCCTGGCGGAGCGCTTCGATGGTGCCCTGATCAGTGTCGACTCGGCCCTGGTCTATCGGGGCATGGACATCGGAACGGCCAAGCCCACGCCGCAGGAACTGGCCCGCCATCCCCATGCACTGGTCGATATCCGAGACCCAACGGAGCCCTACAACGCCGCCAGCTTCCGCGATGACGCCCTGGCTGAGATGGCCCGTTCCAGCGCACTCGGCAAATTGCCGATACTGGTTGGTGGCACTGGCCTGTATTTTCGCGCCCTTGAGAGGGGACTGGACGCCATGCCGGCGGTGGACGTCGCCATGCGTGAGCGCCTGACGACAGAAATAAAGACCCTCGGTGCCCCTTCCCTGCATGCCCGCCTGCGGGAGCGAGATCCCGTTACTGCAGCCCGTCTGCACCCGAATGATAGTCAGCGGATTCTGCGTGCTCTGGAGATTCTCGAAAGTGGCGGCCACAGCATCAGCACTCTGCAACGGGGAGGCGACGGTGATTTTCCCTATCAAGTGCTCAAGATCGCCCTGATGCCCGCCGATCGCAAAGCGCTGTATCGGGACATCGAAACCCGCTTTCGACAGATGCTCGACGATGGGCTGGTGGAGGAGGTTCGCGCTTTACGCGAGCGCGGCGATCTGAATGCGGAACTTCCGGCACTACGGGCCGTCGGATACCGGCAGATTTGGGCCTATCTCGAAGGCGAGTACGATTATCCAGAGATGGTGCGACGTGCCGTGGTCGCCTCGCGACGCTACGCGAAAAGGCAGTACACTTGGCTGCGAGGGGAGAGCAGGCTGCTTGTTCTGACAGGGCGCGGCATGGAGAATCTGGCACCCGCCGTGGGGTACTTGCGGGCCTTTCTGGGCGCCCCGGATCCGACGAGCCAGGTTTCACTGTCAGAAGATTAGCGTTTACTCAACAATTGACGAGTTTCAATGAGTCGTGCGGCGATGCTGTGGTAAACTTCGCGCTTGATTGAGTGTGTCCAAAAAGGGTGGGTAGAGTGGGTCGACGCTGGTTGATCCGCTTGATTTTGAGGGACCTCGCCCCAAGAACACACGCAGCCCGGCAATTTTGTTTTTTGGGCCGAAGCGTTGGCCCCAACCTGCGAATTCGCAACAATAAGGAGAAGACTACCATGTCCAAGGGGCAGTCCTTACAAGACCCTTTTCTGAACGCCTTGCGCAAGGAGCGCATTCCGGTATCGATCTTTCTGGTCAACGGCATCAAACTGCAGGGACACATCGAATCCTTCGATCAGTTTGTGGTGCTGCTGAAGAATTCCGTCAGTCAAATGATTTACAAGCACGCCATATCCACGGTGGTACCGGCGCGCAACGTGCGGTTGCAGAATGCGACCCATGCGGAGGAGGCGCCCGAAAAGGGTAATGCGTAACATTCTTGTCGCGTCCGGGGGTGTTTTGCTCCCCGGACGCTTTGATCGGGGTTGATCCATGGTCAATGTCGATCTGTTCGAGCGGCCCGCTGGCGGAGAGCGGGCCGTGCTCGTTCACGTCAATTTTGACGCTGACGGTGAGCGCGAGGACGTGAACGAACTCAAAGAGCTCGCCGTATCCGCCGGTGCCAATCCGGTTGCCATCGTCACGGCCAGTCGCCACACGCCCGATTCCAGGCTGTTTATCGGCTCCGGCAAGGCCGAGGAATTGCGACAGCGGGTAGAGGAGGAGGGTGCCGAAGTGGTGCTCTTCAATCACACCCTCAGTCCCAGCCAGGAAAGAAATCTCGAACGTCTGCTCAAATGCCAGGTGATGGACCGTACCGGTCTAATACTCGATATATTCGCTCAGCGCGCCTCCACCCATGAGGGCAAACTCCAGGTAGAGCTGGCGCAGTTGCGCCATTTATCCACCCGCCTGGTTCGGGGCTGGACCCACCTGGAGCGTCAAAAGGGCGGTATCGGTCTGCGCGGGCCTGGCGAGACCCAGCTGGAAACAGACCGACGCCTGATCGGCCTGCGCATGAAAATGCTCCAGAAGCGCCTGGAAAAGGTCCGCTCTCAACGTGGACAGGGCCGCCGCGCCCGTACCCGGGCCATGATTCCTACCGTTTCCCTGGTGGGTTACACCAATGCCGGCAAATCTACCCTGTTCAACGCCCTGGCCGGTTCCGGGGTGTTCGCCGCCGATCAGCTCTTTGCCACCCTGGACCCGACACTGCGGCGCGTGGAGGTTGCCCCCCACCGGCCGTTGATTCTCGCCGACACGGTGGGTTTCATCCGCCACCTGCCCCATGATCTGGTGGCCGCTTTTCGCTCCACCCTGGAAGAAACCGCTCAAGCCGACCTTCTCATTCACGTCATCGATGCCGCTGATCCAGGGCGTGAGGGGCGGATAGAGCAGGTCGACGAGGTTTTGGAACAGATCGATGCCCAGTCGATTCCCCAGATCCGCGTCTATAACAAGCTCGATCTGCTGCCAGGGCAGGAGCCTCGTGTGGAACGCAATGGCGAAGGTCGGGTAAGCGCCGTCTGGTTGTCTGCCGCCTCCGGCAACGGATTGAACCTGTTGGTCGATGCCTTGTCCGACTATTTCGGCCAGTCCGCATCGCGGCGTCGATTCCGGCTTCCGCCCCAGGCGGGTGGATTCCGTGCACGCCTGTTTGGTTTGGGCAGGGTCATGGAAGACCGGCTCACGGACTCCGGGGAGTGGCTGATGGAGGTGGAGTTCGACGATCCTGGCTTCGAACAGGCCCTGGAGCGGGCCGGTTTGCAGCCGACTTGGCTTGCCACTGGTGAGCAAGGCACCTAGAATCGCGGTTTCATCGAGTTGCGGACTGCATCTGAGCCACTGTTGGCGGAGATGTAGCCTGTCTAATTTGGGGGCTCATCCTCACAGGGTGCGCGTACCGAGAAATAGGGCGAGTACCATCGTCCAGCGAGGAGACTCCGAAGTCCATTCAGCATAACGGCCTATGCGCCAGTTGCGTTACAGGCCGAAGAAGCGCTTTCCCCCTTGGCATGACCTGTCCCGGTCCGATTGGGCTCGCACCTGTCGAGTCGATTGACACGTGTACCCAAGGCCATCGCAGAAGCCCTTCGTGAGCATCCGAAGATCCGAATCCAACGAGTTTGTGGAGTAATACATGGCTTGGAACGAGCCCGGAAGTGGTAAGAAAGACCCCTGGGGGGGCTCTGGTGGCGACCAGGGTCCGCCGGACCTCGACGAAGTCGTACGCAAGCTGCAGGAAAAGATGGGCAACGTGTTCGGCGGCAAAGGCGGCAAGAGCGGTGGCTCCGGCAGCAGCGGCGGAGGCGGAAACCCCATCAACACCCTGGGGTTCAAGGTGGCTGTCGGCGTGCTGCTCATTGTGTGGCTTTTCAGCGGCGTCTACATCGTCGACGAAGGCAAACGCGGTGTGGTACTGCGCTTTGGCGAGTTTGTGGATTCCACGACGCCTGGTCCCCACTGGCATATCCCCAGTCCCATTGAGACGGTGGAGATCGTCGATGTGGAACAGCAGCGCTATGTGGAAGTCGGCTACCGCTCCGGCGGCCGCCGTCAGGCCGAGGGTTCGGTACCCCGCGAGGCCCTGATGCTGACCGAGGACGAGAATATCGTCGATGTGCAACTGGCGGTGCAGTATCGCATCAAGAACGCGCGTGATTATCTGTTCAACGTCATCGACCCCGATCTGGTCCTGCGTCAGGCGACCGAGAGCGCGATTCGTGAGGTGGTGGGCAAGAGCAAGATGGATTTTCTGCTCACCCAAGGCCGCAGCGAGATCGTCGCTGATACCAAAGACGTCTTGCAGCGAACGCTCGATACCTACGAATCCGGTTTGCAGGTCATCAGCGTCAACATGCAGAAGGCCCGGCCGCCGCAGGAAGTGAAGGCCGCCTTCGATGATGCCATCAAGGCCCGTGAGGATGAGCAGCGGCAAAAGAATGAGGCCGAGGCCTACGCCAGCGAAGTCCTGCCCAAGGCGCGCGGCGGTGCGGCCCGGCAACTGGAAGACGCCAATGCCTACCGCTCCCAGGTTGTTGCTCAGGCCGAAGGTGAGTCTGCCCGTTTCACCAAGCTGCTGACGGAGTACGAAAAGGCCCCGGCGGTAACCCGCGAACGCCTGTACCTTGAGGCCATCGAGTCGGTCATGGGCAGCACCAACAAGGTTGTCATGGACGCCAAGGGCGGCAACAACCTGCTCTACCTGCCGCTGGACCGCCTCATGCAAGGCGAGCGCAAGTCTATCGGTAGCCTGCCTACAGCGGGTTTCAGTGGCAGCCCGTCGGCGTCGGATTCCGTAACCGACAGCCAACGTCGTGAAGTGACCCGCGGAAGGAGTCCTCGCTAATGCCTCAGAACAAAGCTTTTTACGGTGTGCTGGGGATTGGCTTGGCACTGATCGCGTTTTTTTCACTGTTCGAAGTGAAGGAATGGCAACGCGCCATCAAATTCCGCCTCGGTGAAATCGTCCGTACCGACTACGAGCCGGGCTTGCACTGGATGGTGCCCTTTATCAACAATATCCGCACCTTCGATGGTCGTTTGCAGACCCTGGATGCGCAGCCGGAGCGATTGCTTACCTCCGAAAAGAAGTTCGTCATCGTCGACTCGTTCGTTCTGTGGCGTATCAAGGACGTGAAGCGCTACTACACCTCGGTCATGGGTGATCCGGCCCAGGCCGGGTTGCGCTTGGAGCAGATCATCAAGGATGGGCTGCGCAGCGAGTTTTCAAAGCGCACGATCAAGGAAGCGATCTCCGGTGAGCGCGTGCAGATCATGGATACCCTGAATGCCAACGCCAACAACCAGGCGCAGGAATTGGGCATCGAGGTGCTGGACGTACGCATCAAGCGTATCGATCTGCCGCCGGACGTTTCCGAATCGGTGTATCAGCGCATGGAGGCCGAGCGTTCCCGCGTGGCGCGCGACTTCCGGTCCCGCGGTGCGGAGGCGGCTGAACGGATCCGAGCCGATGCCGATCGTCAGCGCACGGTCATCCTTGCCGAAGCCTATCGTGATGCGGAAGCGATTCGAGGCGAGGGGGATGCCGTCGCGGCGGAAACCTATGCCAAGGCTTACACCAAAAACGAGGAGTTTTACTCCTTCTACCGCAGCCTGGACGCCTACAAGCGGGTATTCACGGAAGGTGGTGATGTGATGGTGCTGGAGCCCGATTCCGAGTTCTTCAAGTACTTCAATCAGGCCAAGAACCGGGCTCAATAGACACCGAACGCCCCATAGCCCCCTCCGAAGGGGTATACTTGCGCGCCGACACGTGTCGTAACGGTTCCGCGGATCCGTTGCGAGCGGTCGGCGCGCTCCCGGGTCTGGCCCTGACGCGCTTGTCTGCGGCGTGAAGCGCGGCTCCGCGCTATTGGCGAATAGTCTATGTGGCACGATTTGTTGGCCGCGTTGGCGCTGGTGCTGGTCATCGAGGGTGTTTTCCCTTTCCTCAGCCCCGGCGGATTGCGCGAAACCCTTTTGCAGGCTGCTCGCCTGGATGACCGAACGTTGCGGTTCCTGGGGCTGACCTCCATGGTGCTGGGAGTCGGTCTGCTGTACCTCGTTAACTGACCGGAATCATGTCCGAATTCAATCGCTGGCTTTTGCCGGAAGGGATAGACGAACTCCTGCCCCCGCAGGCGGAGCGTCTGGAAACCCTGCGTCGCAACCTGCTGGATCTGTACTATCGCTGGGGCTATGACCTGGTGGTTCCGCCTCTGGTGGAGTACCTGGAGTCCTTGCTCACCGGTACCGGCCATGAGCTGGATTTGCAGACGTTCAAAATCACCGACCAGCTTTCTGGCCGGCTCATGGGCGTGCGCGCCGACATGACACCGCAGGCGGCGCGCATTGAGGCGCATCGCCTGAACCGTGCCGAACCGACGCGGCTGTGCTACCTGGGCAGCGTGCTGCATACCCACATCGATGGGTTCGCCGCTTCGCGCAGCCCCAAGCAGGTCGGTGCCGAATTGTTCGGGCATGCCGGCGTGGAAAGCGATTTGGAAATCCTGCAATTGGTGGTGCAGACCCTGGAGACGGCGGGTATCGCCGATTATCACCTGGATCTGGGGCATGTGGGCCTGTTTGGTGCGCTTACCGAGCAGGCCGGGCTTTCCGATGAGCAGGAGGCCCACCTGTTTGACGCCTTGCAGCGCAAGGCCAGTGCTGAAATCGATACACTGTTGAGCGAATTCGCCCTGGATAGCCAGTATCGCCGTTGGCTGGCGGGGCTTGCGGAACTCAATGGCGGAGTCGAAGTGCTTGACGACGCGCGTCGTCTCCTTGACGGCGCGGGTGAGCGGGTGATGTCCGCCATCGAGCGCGTCGAGCAACTGGCCAATGCCATCTCGGCCTATCGTGCCGGGCTGAAGGTTTATTTTGATCTGGCCGAGCTGCGCGGTTATCACTACCACACGGGTGTCGTATTCGCCGCCTTTGTCCCAGGTCATGGCCAGGAGGTGATTCGTGGCGGCCGCTATGACGACATCGGGGCGGTGTTCGGACGGTCCCGCCCGGCCGTTGGCTTCAGCGGCGACCTGCGCATCTTGATGGCGCTGGGTGATACGCCGCCCACCGAAGACCGGGGTATATTCGCCCCGGCCGACGCGGATGAACAACTGAACACCTTGATTGCCAATCTGCGCGATCAGGGTGAGAGAGTCATTCGCGAGCTGCCCGGCCAGTCCGGCGAAGCCCGCGAGATGCGCTGCAACCGCCGCCTGATGCGGCGCGGTGGCGGTTGGGAAATTGTGCCAATTTGATTGAGAACACGTGGAATGGGTAAGAATGTCGTAGTGATCGGCACCCAGTGGGGTGACGAAGGCAAGGGCAAAGTGGTGGATCTGCTCACCGACCGCGCCGCCGCTGTGGTTCGCTTTCAGGGGGGGCACAACGCCGGCCATACCCTGGTGATTGACGGCCGCAAAACCGTTTTACACCTGATCCCGTCGGGTATTTTGCGCGACGGCGTCACCTGCATGATCGGCAACGGTGTGGTCCTGGCCCCCGATGCCCTGCTCAAGGAACTCGACGAGCTGGAGGCCAACGGTGTTCCGGCATCTGATCGCCTTCGATTGTCCGAGGCCTGCCCGCTGATTCTGCCGTACCACGTGGCCCTGGACCACGCCCGCGAGGTGGCCCGTGGCAAGAAGGCCATTGGCACCACCGGTAGGGGCATTGGTCCGGCCTATGAGGATAAGGTCTCCCGGCGCGGCTTGCGTTTGGGCGATCTGATGTACGAAGAGGCTTTCTCTTCCAAACTCAGGGAAGTCATGGAATACCATAACTTTGCACTGGGTAATTACTTCAAGCAGCCCACCGTCGATTACCAGGAGGTCCTGGACGCCATACTGGCAATGCGGGACCGGCTGCTCGCCATGATCACCGATGTGCCCGGGACCCTGTTCGATCTGCGCAAGCAGGGCAAGAGTGTCTTGTTCGAGGGTGCCCAGGGGACCTTGCTGGACATCGATCATGGGACCTACCCTTACGTGACTTCCTCCACCACCACGGCCGGTGGTGCCGCCTCCGGCAGCGGTGTCGGCCCCAGGGATCTGGACTACATCCTGGGCATTACCAAGGCATATACCACCCGCGTGGGCGCTGGACCATTCCCCTCCGAGCTGTTCGACGAAACCGGCGCATACCTGGGTGAGAAGGGTCACGAATTCGGTGCCACCACGGGGCGTTCGCGCCGCTGTGGCTGGGTCGATACGGTATCGTTACGGCGGGCGCTGAAAACCAACAGCGTCTCCGGCCTGTGCATTACCAAGCTGGACGTGCTGGATGGGCTGGACAAGGTAAAACTCTGCACCAGCTACCGTATCGATGGGGAAGTCGTGGATACGCCGCCTATCGGTGCCGACCGTTACGAGCGGGTGGAGCCCATCTATGAGGAAATGCCCGGCTGGACCGAGTCCACAGTGGGTCTGACCGAGTTCGATCAACTGCCTCCCAACGCCAAAGCCTATCTGGCCCGCCTGGAAGAGCTGGTGGAAACCCCGGCAGACATCATTTCCACCGGTCCGGATCGGCGCGAGACCATTATCCGTAATCATCCTTTCGATTGAATGCAGCACTATCGCCTGCCAGGGGTTCAATCCCTGGCAGGATGACGGCTCAGCGGCCCTATTCGTTCAAGAAACTGCCCGCGGCCTGGAACGCTTCACTGTGCCGTTCCAGGAAATCACCACCGATCCCCAACCGCTCATAGGCGCCGATTTCCTTCACTGCTGGAATGTCCTTGCGGCCGTCACGCAGGAATATCTGATGCTGTGCCACCAGGACGGCATCGCAATAGTCAGCCTCCGGGCCAGGGTTGCGGGTGTAGTCGTCGGCTTCCAGGGAGGCACTGATCACGGCCGAGGAGAAGGACCAGCGGCGTAGAATCTGCGCACCGATGTGGGGGTGGATTTCGTCCACCAGACCTTCCAATAGTTCCGGATTTGACGCCACTTCAGGGTAGTTGTCGGCGTAACACAGGATGGGTACCGCACCAATGTCGTGGAGTACGCCGGTGAGGGTCGCCACATTTCTGTCCAGAGATGCCTTTTTTGCATGCTCTGCCACCAGCCCGCTGAGCACACCGACCTCCCGGCTGTGTTGCCACAAACTGCTTGCTCGCTGACGCACCGGTTCCGACGCCGTATCGAAGGTCTCCTCCATGGTGAACTTGGTCACCAGGGAGCGAATACGTGCCCTGCCAAGGTTTTCCACGTTCTGAAGGCAGTCATTCGATTCACCGTCCGATCGGCCGTGGCTTTCCGCTCGGCCCGCGACGATCAGCTTGAAACTCATCGAGGGGTCGGTCAGGGCCAGGCGCGCCATCTGACGGGCCGTGAATCGACCCGTGGATAGCAATTGATTGAGAGATATCGCCGTGGCGGGATCGCTGGGCAGCACCAGACGGTTGGCTTTGATATCTCCCAGTATGCGTTCGTATATCCCTTCCGATACATTCGGGATACCGCCCAATGTCCGGCTACTTCGCTGCTCGGCTATCGCCTTTTCCACATGCTCGCGTTCCACACGCAGGCATACCGCAGGCTTCAGCGCGACAACTTCGTACATGCGCGGAACCAGATTCGCGACCGGCCGCAGGGCGGCGTCGGTGCCGTCGTCGATAATCCGCGTATGGCCGTCAATGGCGGTCAGTTCCAGGCTGCCGGACAGCAGGTAGTAACAATAGGGATCGCGGCTGCCCAGGGTCATGAGGATTTCCCCTGGATCCGCTCTGACGATGGCCATTTTCTTGCTGAGTTGCTGCAGGTGACTGCCGTCCAACCCGTTCAATGGTTCCAGTTTTCGTATCAATTCTATGGTGTTCGGTTTCATCGCCTTGTTATCCCCTGTCGTCGCGGCGGGTCCGGCTCCGCGAGTCTCTATTGTCCCGTTTCCGGTATGGAGAATCTGTGAGGTGGTTTATAAAACGCTAATGCACCAGGCGGGTGGGCCTGTGCTTTCTTCACATTGTGAAATTCCCTGCTTGACTCAATGCCTCACTCAATTCTTCCTCAGCCCGCCTCAGGGAGCGTAGAGCGGGTTGGATGCGGTTGTGATCGACTTCTCCGCTGAGGGCAGATTCCAGTTCCGAAGCAAGCCGGTGCAGGTCTTGTGCGCCAATGGTGGCGGCAGAACCCTTGAGTGAATGGGCCAGGCGGAGCGCTTCCGCCAGCTCGTTCTCTTGAATCCGGGAAGACAGCTTGTCCGCGTCATTGCCGTGGAATTCGACGAACTTCTTGAGCAGGCGCACATAGTTTTTAGGGCCTCCGGGAATATTGGTCAGGCCAATTTGCACGTCGATGCCAGGCATCGATCGTATGCGTTCGAATGGATCGCTGTCGTCCTGGTTTGGCGTGTCTTCAGGCGTTGGTTGCCCTGGGGCGGGCAGCCAGCGTGAAAGGGCTGCATAGAGAATTTCAGGTACTACGGGTTTCGCCACGTAGTCGTTCATGCCCGCCTCCATGCAGCGATCCCGGTCTTCCGGAAAGGCGTTGGCGGTCATCGCGATGATGGGAATGTCGCCGTTCCTGTTCAGCGCACGGATTTGGCGGCTGGCCTCCAAGCCGTCCATCACGGGCATCTGGATATCCATGAGTACCAGGCTGTATCGGCCATCGGCCACTTTTTTTACGGCCTTCAAGCCGTTGTCTGCTACTTCTACCCGCAGACCGGCTTCCTCGAGAATATCTCTCGCGACCTCCTGATTCACAGGGTTGTCTTCCACCAGGAGCAGGGGCAGGTCGGTGGATAAGTTGTGGTTGGTCGAGGTCGTGGAGCTGGCTTCGAGGTCCCGGTCATTTGCTATGGGGGTTTGTTTCTCACCCTGGCGCAAGCGAACCGTAAACCAGAATCGGCTGCCCTGATCCGGCGCGCTGTACACGTCGATCTCGCCGCCCATCAACTCCACCAGACGCTTGCTGATGGCCAGGCCCAGCCCAGTGCCGCCAAATCGGCGTGTTGTGGAGCCGTCTGCCTGCTCGAAGGGTTCGAACAACAGGGGCTGTATGTCGGTGGGAATACCGATGCCGGTGTCGCTGACCTCGAAACCTACCAGCAGTTCTTCGCCGAACTGCTTCAGCAACCTCGAACGCAGGGTGACAGTGCCGGATTCGGTGAACTTGATCGCATTGCTCACCAGGTTGAGCAGCACTTGCCCGAGCCGCAATGGGTCACCGCGCAGCACTGCGGGCAAGCTGGTGTCGGACTCGCAGAGAAGCCGCAGACCTTTTGCCTGAGCGCGTTCGCCCAACAGGGAGCTGATATCCCGGAACGGTTGTGCAAAATCGAATTCGGTATCTTCCAAGGCCAGTTTGCCGGCTTCGATCTTGGAAAGGTCCAGGATGTCGTTGATGATGGAGAGCAGGTGTTGGGCGGCGTCGCTGATGCGCTCCAATTGTTCCACCTGCTTGCTGTCGCTGGTGCCGCGTCGCACCAAGTGGGTGAGCCCGATGATCGCATTCATCGGCGTGCGGATTTCATGGCTCATATTGGCCAGAAAACGACTTTTTGCCTGGTTGGCCGACTCCGCCGCTTCCTTCGCCTTCGCCAGTTCGCTGGTGCGGGTGGCTACCTGCTCTTCGAGGCTTTGGCGGTAGCGTTGCAGTTCCTGCTCGGCGAGTTTGCGTTCCGTGATGTCCTGAATCGAGCCGACCAAACGTATCGGATGGGATTCCCCGTCCAGCTCCAGTTTACCGAGCCCCCATACCCATCTGCGTTGGCCATCATTGGCGCGGATGATTTGATATTCGCGGTCGAATCGGGCGCGCTCGGCGAGCAGCTGTCGGAAGTACTCAGACAAGGTCTGCCGTTGGCCAGGAACCACCAGTTGCAGCCAGCCCTCAAGGTCATGGGGGTAGGCTTCATCGATACCGAGAATCTCGTTCAGCAGGGGGGACGCTTGCCAACTATCGCTGCGAAGGTCGTAGATGTAACTGCCGACGCGTGCGATCTCCTGTGCCTCACGCATGGCGCGTTCACGCTCCACGAGCGCCTCTTCGGTCTGCTTGCGGGTGGTGATGTCGACGTGGGTGCCGACCAGTCGGCGCGGCTGGGTAGGCTGGCCGGATTCGTCCACGGCCAGGCGCGCCCTGGAGAGTATGTTCACCCAGTGCCCGTTTTTGTGGCGCATACGAAACTCGATTTCGAAACGTGGCACTTGTCCCTCAAGATAGGCTTGCACCTCGGCCAGGGTAGTGCCCCGGTCCGCGGGGTGTACCAGGGAACTCCAGGTATCCAGTGTGTTTTCCATTTCTCCCGGCTCGTAGCCAAGCATCCGCAGCCAGCGGGGCGAGTAATAGACCTCGTCGTTCTCCAGGTTCCAGTCCCACAGACCGTCATCGGCTCCTTGGAGTGCGTAGTTCAGCCTTTCACGGCTGATGCGCAGTTCCTGTTCCGTCCGTTTTCGTTGTGTGATATCGCGCCAGACCGCGTGCAGCACCAGGCGTTCGCCGAATTGTATAGGGGTGAGCATGACCTCCAGCAGTATCAGGCTGTCGTCCAGTCGCTTGTGTTCCCACTCAAACAGATGCCCCCCGGTCTCGAAGGCGCGACTGATCATCGCGTCTGCTTTCTCGGCGGACTTGCGGCCATCCGGTTGATAAGACGGTGAGATTTCAGACGGTGTTTTTCCGATCAGTTGATCGGGCTGCCGGCAGCCCAGCAGCTCCAGGGCCGCCCGGTTGGCGTCCGCGAAACGGGCGTCTTCGATCAGCAGCGTGGCCTGTGCGGAGTCTTCAAACAGCCGTCGGAAGCGGTTCTCGCTTTGGGCCAGGGCATCCCTGGCCGCTGTCGCTTCGGTAATATCGCGGGCAATGCCCAGTACCCCGATTATCCGGCCCTCGCGGTCGCGTAGCGGCGTTTTTATGGTTTCCGCCAGCTCCTTGTGGCCATCGGAGGCGAAGGTGAGCCACTCTTCATTGCTACGTGGCCCGTTGGAGTCAAGTGCAGCCTTGTCGTTGGCACGAAAGAAATCGGCAAGTTCGGCGGTGAGGAAGTCATAGTCGGTTCTGCCGACAATCTCCCGTTCCGATGCCCCGAAGAACTGCTCGAAACGGGAGTTGCAGGCGATGTAGACGCCTTGTGGGTCTTTCACCCACATCAGGTCGGGGATGGTTCGCACGATGGTGCGCAGCAGGATGCGGTCGGATTCACGGCGTTCCTCGCGGGCATGGCGCTCGGTAAGGTCTCTGCCGATGACCAGGAAGCGGCCGTCCGGTAGCAGCTGCGTGGTCAGGTCCACCAGTACCTCGCTGCCGTCCTTGCGCAGCAGCCACCATTCGCTGCGAACGGTCTCTTGGTGTTGATGCAGTTCGAGGTGGGCCTCCAATCGATGTCGCTCATAGGGGGCTGCCAGGTCGGGGATATGCAGCTTGCGGATTTCCTGCAGGGTGTGCCCGGTCAGGGCGAGGGCGGCGGGGTTGGCGTAGTCGTAGCCGCCATCGGGGCTGTTGATCCAGATGGCATCGCCGGCAATTTCGGTGATGGTTTTCAGCTCCTTCTCGGTGCCAAGGCGACCGGTATCGTCCATTACATAGCCCCTCAGCAGACTGGGCTGACCGCTGTCGTCCCTTTCCAGGACGGTGAAATCGTAGAGCCAGTGTACTTCGCCGCCGGCAAGGAGGATGCGGTAGCGTTGTTCCCAGGTGCTCAGGCCGTCGGCAATGTTCTGCTCGACCTCGTAGGCTACGCGCTCCAAGTCGTCGGGGTGAATGCAGTCGGCATAGCGGAAATTTTCGCTTGTCATGGTTTCGGCGTCGTAGCCGAAGATGGCCTGCACATTTTGGGAGGCGTGCAGCAGTGGCCAGTTTTCCGTCAGTTTCCATATCAATACAGCCACCGGACCGCCAGCGAACAGGTCCCGTTCCTCGCGAATCGCCCGCTGCGCCCGGTGCAACTCGGTAACATCGCGAAACGACCAGAGCCGCGCCCGATCTCCGCGGTACCGGAATGCACGGCTGCTACGCTCGAATACCCGACCATCCTTGAAATACAGCGTATCCTGGCTTTCGGCATCGCTGTCATAGAGTTGTTGGACTTGTTCAAGAAAGGCTTGCGGTTCACGCAGCTGCTTGAGCACATGTTCGAGCATGGCACTGTCGTCGGCTCGCGCGATCAGGTCGTCGGGAATGCGCCAGAGGGCTTGGAAACGGGCGTTTGCCTTGAGTACCCGACCGTCTCCACCGACCACCAGTATGCCGTCGGCAGTGGAGTCGAGTATCAGTTGGAGCAACTCCTCCTGGGCCTGCCTGCCTTCGATTCGCAGCATTCTGTCGAGAGCTTGGGTGTAGTCGGGGCAAAGCTCGCGCAGTTGCGTCAGGGTTCGCGCGGACAGTCGATCCGTGTGGGTATTGCCAACACACAGGCACGCCTGCGTTCCGGACCCGGCATGCAGAGGTAACGTGTACAGCGTCCGATAGCCGGTCGCGCCGAAGCCAGGCGCTGCTTGAAGGAGAGACTCCTGGTGACGGTCGTGTCCCGAACAGCCCGGAGTCTCGGCGCGCAACAGCCGCCCCAGCGGAGATTCCGCCGCGACGCTCTGAAAACCATCTGCCGCGGGGCGTCCGCTGCCGGCTTCGTAAACCAGATTGAGACTGCCATTGCCTTGGTCCAACTGGTACAGCAGGACACCGTCCACCTCTGTCAGGCTCAGCGCGCTTTCCGAGATGGCCCGCCAGTGATCCTCGCGGGTCCGGGAAGCGTTCAAGGCTTGGGCAAGATTCCTTTGGACGCGCAGCAACTGCTCGGCTTCCACCGATTCGGTGATATCAAGTAATGTTCCCAGTATGGGGCTCGACACTTCGTCGCCCTCAAATGCGAGGGCCCGAACCCGGGCCCAAAGCCAACTGCCGTCGGCGCGTTCCATGCGCAGATCCAGACAGCATTCGGTCTCCCTGCCAAGGGCCAGATCCTGTAACTGTTGGCGCAGCAGGTCGCGTTGTGTCGGGTGGGTGAAGGACAGCCACTCGTCAAGGGTAGGTTCTCGTTGCTCCTCCGATAGGCCGAGGAGATCCGCAGCGATACTGCACAATTCGCCACGTCCCTGCAGGGATTCAAATCGCCAGGTGCCCGTGCCGCTGACTTGCAGGAGTCTGAGCAAGCCGTTGTTTTCGGGCAGATTGTCGGTCATGGTATCGTGGAATCTGACAGTCTTGTTTTCGGTGTTGAGTCGACAGGTTAGAACGGCAATTTCAGGTGTTTACTTTAGGCCCCCGCCGTACGAATGTAAGGCGGCAAAGTCCAGGAACGCCGAATGGCAAGTGATCGTTGCGGCGATACGCTCCAGCACAAGATAGGTGCATGGCTCATGCCTTTCCAACGGGCCACCATCGTGATAGCTTGGCATCCGCTTGTCGTGGCCGGGCTGCATGGCGCCGGTACACGATCGAAAACCGTATAACGACTCAGAGAGAGTGATGAGGAGGTATCGAGGTGGTTAAATCCTATCGATTCGGCGCGCCTGTGCTTGGTTTATTTCTGGCGGCTGTGCTTACGGGCTGCGGCCCCACTGAGAAGGAACGGCGCCTGGAGTCCACCAAGAATGCGTTGACTGAAGAGGTCGCCACACTCAAGCAGCAACTTTCCGAAACCGAGAACGCCTTGTCCGATGCCCGCCAGCGGGTTTCATCGTTGGAAGCGAGTTCCAAGGCCATGCAGAAAGTTAACGACGACTTGGCGGGGCAGCGTAACAATCTTCAGGAAATCAAGGCCAACCTGACCGAATCAGGCGCTCAGTTGGAGGGCAGAGTGAAGGATATGGAAGCCAGGATTGCCGATTCCCAGGCCGAGAATGAAAAGCTCGCGGCTGAGGGACAGGGTCTGAGTCTGAAAGTGACCGGGCTGGAGGCACAACTGGAAAAGGCCAAGCAGATTCTGACCGATGCCAAGACCAGTCTGGCAACCGCCGAAAAGCACGGCGCTGAGCTGGATAAGAAACTGGCTGCCGTCAAAGCCGGTTTGGCCGGGGAACAGCAGGCCCGCACGAATGCTGAGACCAAAGTGTCGCAACTGACCGAGGAGCTTGCCGCGGCCACCCAGAATGGCGATGAACTGACAGAGAAACTGAAGGCTTTGGCATCCGAGTTTGCGACCGTCAAGGGCGAACTGGCCAGTGAACAAACCGCGCGCAGCGCTGCCGATACGAAGGTTTCTGAGCTGGAGGCCGGCACGACCCGGCAGGCTGAGCAAATTGCCGCCATGGACAAGAGTCTGTCCGCAGCGGAATCCGATTTGTCCGCTGCCCGCGGCCAGCTGGTGGAGGCCAATGAGCGCATCAATCGCATGGAAAGCGATGCCAAGGCCATGATGTCGGAATTTTCCGCCCTCAAGAGTCAGCACAAAGACCTCACTCTCAAGTTCCATACCGCTCGCCAGGACCGCGATGCCGCCCAGGCGTTGGTGGTGGACCTTCAAGAGAAAAACCGAGCCCTGAGCGACGACCTTGCCGCTGCCAAGAGTCGGGCCGAGGAGTTGGAGTCCAAAGAGGCCAGCGTGGTGAAGAAAAAGGAAGAAATCGCCGGCAAACTCAAGGGTTGGCTGGAAACCCTCTACCCGACAGAAGCTGCCAAGGCTGCCGGCCAGGAGCCGGCGGAAGCCAAATAAGGCTTATTTGCACGTCGATTGCTTGAAAACGCCCGGCCCAGACCGGGCGTTGTTCGTACAGGCGCAATCCCATGCATCTCGACGAATTTATCGTAGCCGCCCTGCTCATCTTGCTGGCGACCTCCATCGCCGTGTCCCTGTTCAAGCACCTGGGCCTCGGTTCCGTGCTGGGGTTGCTGGTGGCGGGTATCGCCGTCGGCCCCTATTCCCCCGGCCCTTATGTCACCACCCATGTCGATGACATTCGCCATTTCGCCGAATTGGGGGTGGTTCTGCTGCTGTTCGTCATCGGACTGGAGATGCAGCCGACCCGGTTGTGGGCGATGCGGCGGCAGGTATTCGGTCTGGGTTCCCTGCAAATCCTGCTTAGCGGTATCGCGATCGGTACCTATTTCTATGTCAATGCCTATGCCTGGAATGTAGCCCTGCTGATTGGCCTGACCTTCGCACTTTCCTCCACTGCCTTCGTCCTTCAGCTGTTGCAGGAGAAGGCAGAGCTTAGCAGCCGTTACGGCGAAACCGCCTTTTCTGTCCTGCTCATGCAGGATATGGCCATCGTGCCCCTGTTGGCGGCGGTTCCGATTTTGTCCGACACCGGTACTCTGTCGGCGGAATTGCCCCTTTGGGAGCAGTTCGGCATCATCGCCCTGAGTTTTGCCCTGGTGATCGGTTTTGGCCGCTTTGCGGTCCCATGGATCTTCCAATATCTGGCCCGCGAGGGAAACCGGGAAGCCTTTCTGTTGGTGGTGTTGCTGACAGTGTTTTTGGCTGCCTGGGCAATGCATCAGGCGGGGGTCTCCATGGCACTGGGCGCTTTCCTTATGGGGATGATGCTGTCCGGCTCGCGCTACCGCCTGCAAGTGCAGGCGGTAGTGGAGCCCTACAAAGGCGTCATGATGAGCCTTTTCTTTGTCGCCGTGGGCATGTCCATCGATTTCCAGTCCCTGGGCGAGCAATTCTGGATCTTCCTCCAGCACACCGCGGTAATCGTCGTTCTGAAATTGCTCGTACTGGGATTATTGGTGATGTTGTTCGGCTACGGTCGATGCCTTGCCCTGCGCTTGGCCTTTCTGCTTTCCCAGGGGGGTGAATTCGGTTTTGTTCTGTTCGGCTCTGCCAAGGCCCTGGAAGTGATCGACGACGCTACCTTCGTATTGGCCGTAGGAGTGATCTCCATCACCATGCTGTTGACACCGGTCCTCGTTCAATTGGGCGATAGCCTGGGCCGCAAGTTCGGACGGGGCGAGGAGGAAAATAAGAAGCCATTTCGTTCCCTGGGCGACGAACACAGGCCCTCCGTGGTCATCGGTGGTTACGGCAGGGTCGGTCACAGCATTGCGGTCCTGCTTGATCACTACAAAATTCCCTTTGCCGCCTTCGATAAAAACCCGGAGCGGGTCGCGGAGGGGCGCAAGCAGGGGTTTCACGTCTACTACGGAGACATCGGCGATCCCGAGTTACAGGGGGCCGCGCACCTGGAGCGTGCTCGTATAGCGGTACTGACCGTGGACCACGCCCCCTCCGCCTTGCGCGCCGTAGCCCATATGCACACAAGCTATCCGAACCTCAAGATCATCGCGCGCGCGCGTGACCTGGCGGATTGCGGCCGGCTCATCGAGGCGGGCGCCAGTCAGGCCCTGCCTGAGGCGATGGAAAGCAGCCTTGCCCTGGCACGCCTGACCTTGGATGCGATGGAGATGCCAAAACTGGAGGTCGATTCCCTGCTGGATTCCGCCAGAACAGCCAACTACGAAATGATCAGCCGGCGCGAACACTAGCCCGCATCGCTCACCGATTG
>JAGRGI010000128.1 GCA_020445565.1 Chromatiales bacterium | reverse complement strand
CAATCGGTGAGCGATGCGGGCTAGGCAAGTGGCGGCCGTGTCGCGGCTGTGATCCCACAATTGCCTCAAGCGTTTGTTCAGATACTCCAGCTTCGAATTGAAGACTTCCCGGAGGGCAAACAGCATCACCAGGTCCCGAACCTTCTCAGCGCCCAATCGTACGATCGCATCCAAACCATGGTCGATGTGCTTTGTGCTTCGGTAGTAGGCGCTATTGGCCACCATCAGCAGTTTCGCTGTCATGGCCGGGTCGGAGAGAACCAGGCGGGCAATTTCGTCAATGCCGTAGTCTTCTTCCTGCACCAAACGGTTGACCTGCAAGGCGGTGTCCGGCTGACTGGGTAAAGTCATGCGGTGATCGTTGAGATCACTGAGAATATCCTGGTAGATGGGGCTCTCCAGCGGGTCCTGAGAACGGATCGGTCCGTGCCGGGCGGTCCTTGTGGCGCCTGACATGCGTTCTTTATGTCGGAAGATCTCTACCAGAAGATCGCGGGAGATCTTTAGAAATACCACATGCGAAAGGGCGCTCACGTCATAAATGCGTGGCACCAACTGGGCGATGGGGGCTTTGGCGCGATCGGATTCGGCCGCAATCTGGTGAGTGTTGCCGTCCGCCGCCGTCAATTCCACCTTCCCTGAAAGGAGGTAGAAGGTATGCGGTGTGTTGCTGCCCCGGTGCAGAAGCAGTTTGCCTTTGTCCGCCCGAATCAATTCCGAGCGTCGGGTGATCACCTCCAGATAGGGATCTTCCAGCTGGTCCAGGGGTGTGAACCGTTTCAACCGGTCAGTGGTGAGGGTCTCGAACATGCTCCGCTACCAGACGAAGAAGGACACTGTTGGCCCAGGTAACGGCGACGTCGCGGGAATCTTGAGAATGGCGATAAAGGGACGTGGCAGAGAGAAGGCCGAGCCAGAGGTGAGAGCGTTATTTGGCTGATTGTCCGCGCGAAACTTGATGTCGACCCGCTGTGGCGGAATCGATAGCGCTAGTCTGCAAATCTCAGTGCATCGTGACAAGGTGCGCTGAAACAAGCAGGCTGATGGTGCTGCCTCGCTCCGGCTCTGGCGGGGGGCTGCCTATCCTGGCAGCCTTCCGGGCAGGTTGCCCTCAGCTTGTACTCGGTTGTTAGATAGCCGAGCCGCGACGGACTATCGCCGTTGCACGGCCAGAAAACGCCTCGTGGAGCTCGCATGCTGCTGTGCCGGAAGCTGATGGCGACGCTTGCCGCCTTGGCCCTGATTGCGTAGCAAACGATGCATGGCCCTGACCGCGGAACGGTACTTATCGCATTGGAGGAGCTTATGAGCGCTTGGGCTGGTGGTTGATTCTAAAACTCGTGGCTGTGCAATACTGCGTGTGCCTAATCGCTCTCTTGGGCATCGAATGCACTGGGTTGCCCCTACGGGTGGAAGGAATCTCTGGTGTTTGCAGGTGATGACCACGGTGTATTGCGGGAATAGATACTGCTGCGATTTATCCGCAAGGACACGCAAGCCAGATTCAACTGCAGGCGTTGATGGCGATGTTGCAAGAGTAAGCTCATGCGTTGCCCACACTTTGCTGGCGATCAGGCATCGACTGGGCTTTTTGGAGAGTTCCAGGCAGTCTGCGATTGGCGCTTGAACTGTTGAATTTTCTTTTCTGACTGAATAATTCTACATTGCTTTGGCGACATTCTTGTTTTCGGTTCAGGGGCAGTCTTTGGCAACGATCCAGCGCCACCTTGGTTGAAAGCACGGTGCCACTACGGGGCATGGTAGTGGTAAGGCTTTTCTTGGCGAAGCAGCTCTCCATGTTGGCAGGTACCTGCCTCCTGGACGATGCGCAATTTGCATTCAGTACTGAACGTGCTATGAATTCGCCTTGTGAAGGCAGGAACCGTTTTTCACCTGGAGGCCGGCAATGAGATCGGTTTCGGCACGGTGATTTTTCTTCGAGTAACCGCCCCCTAAACCTATATTATCTCGATAGGCGCGTGCTTAGCGCGTGCCCAGTGCTTAGGTTGACACAGAGGGGTGTCAGCTCAGGACTGAACTACTACAGCACAGTAAAATTAGGGCTCACAATAGTGACCAATGAATCCAATAGTCAGTGGCGGCATGTGAGACTTCCGGCTCCTTCGGGAACGCCTCCGCCCACGCCATGGTTCCGGTTCAAGCCCCGGCCTTCCCTGCCGATACATCGATTACCGTAGCGCTTGTGAGCTACGCCGTGTGGCTTCGCTCGTGGGTTCAGCTGAACCTTTTCTTCTGGAATTCGATACTTTCGGCTTCCCGGATGCATAGTATGGCGCTTGCTGCAACGGGAGCGGGTCGTCTGCCGAATTTTAGGAACTACATATGATCAATCTCATTCACCTGATCTATATCAGCGCAGCCACACAAGTCTTTTCCAAGGAGGACTTGGTGCAACTACTGGATCGGGCGCGCGCGAACAATGCAGACCGTGATATCAGCGGGATGCTTCTGTTCGAGGAAGGCAGCTTTTTCCAAATACTCGAGGGACCCCCTGCTGAGGTCGAACGACTCTATGCAGCCATCGAGCAGGATTCGCGACATTCGCAAGTGGTGACCATTATCAAGGAACCGATTGTGCGCCGTGCCTTCGGAGAATGGACCATGGGATTTCCAGACGTGTCTCCCAGTGACCTCAACGAGATCGTCGGGACCAATGATTTTTTCAGTGGAGGGACGGCATTTCGTGACTGTTCGCCTGGTCGAGCCAAGAAGATCTTGAGCGCCTTTCGCGATGGGCGTTGGCGTTCCCACCTGGATCCCGCGATGCAGGAAACTCATGCAACGAGAGCTGCTTTTCCTCTCAATTCTCTGGGGCTGGCGCGCCAGGGGCTGCAGGTGGCATTTCAACCCATTGTAGACATGGAGCAGCAGGCGATTATCTCCTACGAGGCGCTGCTCCGAGGCCCCAATGGCGAGCATTTCCCTTTGCTTGAGGGCGATATCGACGAGGCCGATCTGGATCGTTTCGATATCGAGTGCCGTGGACTTGCCATCGCCGCTGCGGCTAGTCTCGGGCTGCGGGTTAGCCTGAATCTAAATTTTGTAGGGCGTGAACCTGGCTATTCTCGTGCCGCGATCCAGGCAACCCTGGATGCGGCTGGACGCAATGCTATTGATCCGATGCACATTGTGTTGGAGATACGTAAGGAAAAGGTCGATCTCCGACCTGATGCATTTATTCGTATACTCGATGAATACCGTGCTGCCGGTATCCGCGTGTCTATCGATCATTTTGGGGCTGGACCCTCGTCACTGACCCAGCTGGAGTCATACCGACCTGAAATGATTTCACTGGACGAACAGTTGGTGCGCGGGATTGAACGCAATGGGCCGCGTCAGGCGATTGTCCGCGGCCTTTTGCAAACCTGTAACGACCTTGGCATCGACTTGGTCGCCAAGTACATCGAGACTATTGAGGAGTTCGAGTGGCTGCGTGCAGAGGGTGTCACCCTATTCCAGGGTAACCTGCTGAGTGAACCCGAAGTTGGGCAACTGCCTGATGCCAGGATTCCGGGCAACGCCCACGAGCTGACGCAATGAGCGATAAAACTCGGGAGATCTGCTTTTCGTTTGCTTGTCAGCCAATCGTGGATACAGTTGAGCGGCGGGTCGTGTCATTCGAAATGTTAGTTCGTGGGACTCACGGCGAACCAGCGCCAACAGTGCTCAAGGCTATTTCGGAAAATGATCGGTACATTTTTGATAATAAGCTGCGGGAGCGTGCCATTGAGGTCGCGGCGCAGCTCGGAGTCAAGTGTAACCTCAATCTCAACCTGTTGCCTGGTTGTCTGACCGGGTGCGATGATGCACTTGCTGCCACCATTGAACTGGCAAAATTGCATGGTATTGGGCCTGAACGGCTTGTGATCGAGGTGACCGAAACCGAGATAATAGAAGATTTGTCTCGTTTTTCCGCCGTGATCAATGAATACAGAGCCCTGGGGGTGATGGTGGCGATCGATGACTTCGGGTCTGGGTATTCCGGACTGAATCTGCTGGCTGATTTCATGCCCGATAGTATCAAGATCGATATGTCATTGATCCGAGATATCCAAGCTAGTGGCCCGCGCCAAGCCATTGTCCGCGGTATTGTGCGTACCTGCGGCGACCTCGGTATCGACGTAGTGGCAGAAGGCGTGGAAACGGAGCAGGAGTGGCGCTGGTGTGAAAGTGAGGGTATCCAGCTTTTCCAGGGTTACTTCTTTGCCAAGCCGGGCTTCGAGAGCTTGCCGCTCGCCTTTGTGCCCAACTGATCCAGCCTGCTGGTGCGTTCCCGTTCTGTCGTGTTGCGTAGTGCCCAGCAGGATCGAGCATAGTAAAGCACCTATACTTGGGAAGGCGCTGGATAGGCAAGATTAGTGCTCCGATTGCATTGATGTATGGCGGTTTGGGAACGGAGCAGAATCCACGGACCAATTTCTGCAGATTTTATATAAATGCGCAGACAACGTTTGGCCTTGGAGAGAATTGATCTGGACCGAACACGCGAGTTTTGCCGGTCTAGTGGCGCGTGAGCCAATTCAACACCCACTCGATTGCGCTGAGGTGGAGAATAGGATGGCAAGATAAAGGGAACGGTTCATTCCAGACCGCTATTGCCCACCGGATTCAGCGGATTCTTTTTTCTTCTTGGCCCGATTGCGCTGTTGCCGAACGCTATCGACATCCGTGACTGCCGTTAGCAAACCCGGCGTAACACGCCACCGCCGTCCTTTTCACTCAGCACACTGACGGTCTTACGATCGTATTTGACTAGAGTACTAAAGATGCGGTCCTGATACGTGTTGAAGCTGGCATTGGTGTCCAGGTCGAAGGTTATTGATATCAACGGGCATGTTTAAGATTCGAGCGTAGAGGGTTGCTGGCGTACCGTGTCTTCCAGCCCCTCAGCGTTTGTTGCTCGATGCTTACGGCTTATTGAGCAAGTGAGGGCAGTAATGGTGCTCCCAATCAAGGTATCCTTGGGAATCTTTCACTGCGGACAGGTTTTTGCCCCATGGGGCTGCTTTACGAACTTCCCTATCTCGCCGATACCACAACGCTGTTCGATCGTATATCCCATTTGCCTTGGGCGGCGTTCCTGGACAGCGGCAGACCGCTGATAGGACAGGGGCGTTTCGATATTTTGGTTGCCGAACCTGTTGCGACCCTGACGACTTACGGCGCGCAGACTCAGATACGCAGGGGTGGTCAGGCAGAGCTCCGATCGACCGATCCGTTCGAGCTGGTCCGGGAATATCTGGGAGAGCGATCCACGGCGCCCCTAGGGCTACCCTTTGCTGGTGGCGCTCTGGGCTGGTTCGGTTACGATCTGGCTCGTCGTCCGCAGCGGCTGTCCCCGCCGCTCCCGGATGCCGGGTCAGTACCGGATATGGCGGTTGGCATCTACGACTGGGCCGTGGTGGTGGACCACTGGCGTCGTCGCAGTTATCTGGTGGGGGAGGGCAGGTATCCTGAGACTCTGGAACGATGGGATGAGTTGGCCGAGAGGTTCAGTGCCGCTGCGGTGATCGAAGACCGGGACGGACTGCGGCTCAAGCGCCCCCTGGAGAGCAATTTCTCTCGACGGGGTTATGGCGAGGCGTTTCGACGTGTCCGGCACTATATTCGCGAGGGCGATTGCTATCAGGTCAACCTGGCACAGCGCTTTGCGGCACCGGTCGGCGGCGATGCCTGGTCGACGTATCGGCAACTGCGGCGGTTCAACCCGGCGCCTTTCGGCGCTTTTATCAACCATCCCGAAGCGCAAGTGCTCTGTGCATCGCCTGAGCGATTTCTGCGACTGCGAGAGGGTGTGGTCGAAACCTGGCCGATCAAGGGCACCCGGCCTCGCGGAGCGGACCCGGCCACCGATCTTGAGTTGCAACGGCACTTGGCCGCAAGCGCCAAGGACCGGGCCGAGAACGTGATGATCGTCGATCTGTTGCGCAACGACCTGGGCCGGGTTTGCATTCCTGGATCGATCGAGGTCCCCAACCTGTTCGAAGTGCAGACCTTCGCGACGGTCCACCATCTTGTCAGCAGCGTTCGCGGTCGTCTGGCAATGGGACAGGACGCGACGAACCTGTTGCGAGCCTGCTTCCCCGGCGGCTCCATCACCGGTGCGCCTAAGATTCGCGCCATGGAGATCATTGACGAGCTGGAGCCCCATCGGCGGGGAATCTATTGCGGGGCCATCGGTTATCTGGGCTACAACGGCGATATGGATACCAATATCGTCATTCGTACCATGGTGCACAACGCCGGATGGGTGAAATTGTGGGCCGGCGGAGGCATCGTCTGGGATTCCCAGGAAGAAGCCGAATTCCAGGAGACCCTGGACAAGGCTAGTGCCTTGTTTCAGGTGTTATCCCAACCGGAAACAGGCGGCGATCCGCCGTCGCTGGAAAAAACCGAACGTTAGCGTATCACCCCATGTCCGACGATTCGATCGCCCTGGAACATTCTGCCCGTCTGGCTGCGCTGCTGCACCAGCGTATCCAGGCTCAAGACGGCATTCCGTTCAGCGATTTCATGCAGGCCGCGCTCTACGAGCCGGGGCTGGGCTATTACAGCGCCGGTGCCAGAAAGCTCGGCAGGGGAGGGGATTTCACCACGGCTCCCGAGATTTCGCCGCTGTTTTCCCGCTGCCTGGCTCGCCAGTGTGCGGAGTTGCTGGCCGTCCTGGGCGGGGATGCCGAGCTTATGGAATTCGGTGCCGGAAGCGGCGCGATGGCGGTGGAGATCCTGGGCGAGCTGGCCCGGATGGACTGCTTGCCGCGGCGCTATACCATCATCGAAGTGAGCGCCGACCTGCGTCAGCGGCAACGAGAAGCCATACAGTCCCGAGAGCCGACGCTGCTGTCGCGGGTGCACTGGGCGGATGCGCCGCCGCGGGCCGGGTTTGTCGGCGTGGTGCTGGCCAATGAGCTGCTGGACGCCCTGCCGGTGCACCGCTTCGGCCTGCACGAAGGGCGGGTGATGGAATCCATCGTCCGACTTCGTAACGGGGCACTGGTCGAGTCCTTCGAAATGCCACGTACTGCGGAATTGGTGCCGGCCGTGCGTGAACTGGGGCCGCTGCCGGAGGGCTATGTGTCCGAGATCGGCCTGTACGCCCGGGGCTGGGTGCGTGAACTGGCGAGCTTCCTGGAGAGGGGGGCGGTCCTGTTGGTGGATTACGGTTATCCCCGTTCGACCTATTATCATTACGAGCGAAGTGCGGGAACCCTGATGTGCTATTACCACCAGCAAGCCTTTGAAGATCCATTTGTTCACCTGGGCCTGCAAGACATCACCGCGCATGTGGATTTCACTGCCGTGGCGGAGGTGGCCATTGCCGCCGGTCTGAGTCTGGCGGGGTATACCAACCAGGCCAATTTTCTGCTTGCCACCGGTCTGCTGGAGATGGCCCAAAGCCCTGATCCGGCCAGCCAGATCGATCTCGCCAGTCAGATAAAGCAGCTCACCCTGCCCCAGGCGATGGGTGAGCGCTTCAAGGCGATGGGCTTGTCGCGCGGTTTGGATCTGCCCTGGAGCGGGTTTGCTCTGCGCGACCAGCGGGGAATGCTATGAGGTTGGTGCTGGCCTTGCTTATTCTTTCAAGCCTGCTGGCCTGTACCCACAAGGGTGCAGTCACATCCCGGCCTTTTTCTCTGGGAAACCTGGCCAAAACCGACACCGACATGGTGGCGGACCTGCACCTCGCTCAGTCCCTGGAGCAACTGCGCCTGATGATGGCCAAACTCTATCGGCGCAACCCCAACCAGTGGCGCGACCACGGTCACCGCAGCCTGGATTCGGCGGTGGACTTCCTGTTTTCCCTGGGGCCGGCACAAGTGCCTGGGCCGCTGAAGGACTATGATCCCGCCACCATGGTGCAACTGGCGTTTACGCCCGGCTACCCGGGTGACCGCGTACTTGCCTTTGTCGGTGGCCTGCGGCAGATGACCTTTGCAGCCTACGGCAATCGTCGTGAGCAGTTCTGGCTGGATGAGTTGGACCCCCAAAGCCTTTACAATTGCGCCCGCAACTACGAGGTTGCCGCCTGGAAACTGCGTACCCTTACCGATGAACGTGGCCTTCCCTGGCTGCACAGCACCGAGTTGAGCGGTCCGGAGCCCAACCTCAGTTTTGAACGACTTTTCGGCAAACTGATCGGTCAGCAGGACATCATGGCCCGCATCGTTGCCGACTCCACCAACCGCCGGATCAAAACGGTGGTGCAATCCGTGGCTTCGGCGGTTTTTTTGCCCATTTGAGGAGAGGACTGGTTTTTTGGATACGCTGCACGTCATCGTCCTGGCCCTGGTGCAGGGCCTAACGGAATTTCTCCCCATCTCCAGCTCCGCCCATCTTATCCTGGTCCCTGTCGTGCTCGGCTGGCCCGATCAGGGCCTGGCCTTCGATGTGGCCGTGCATGTCGGCACCCTGATTGCCGTGCTGGCCTATTTCCGCGACGAGGTTCTGGGCATGTTGCGTGACTGGTTGGCGTGGATCTTTCGCGGTGAGCGCACGGCCAACGGACGCTTGGCCTGGGCGGTGATCTGGGGCACGGTGCCGGTGGGGCTGGCGGGCCTGCTGTTCAAGGATGTGATCGAAACCGAACTGCGTTCGCCACTGGTGATCGCCTGGGCCACCATCGGCTTCGGCGTGCTGCTGCTGGCGGCTGACTGGGTCAGTCCCCAACGCCGCGACGAGCACAATCTGCGCTGGACCGACGTGCTGTTCATCGGCTTTTCCCAGGCCCTTGCCCTGATACCCGGCACCTCCCGTTCCGGCATCACCATGACCGCGGGGCTGCTTTCCGGCCTGACGCGCTCGGCGGCGGCACGCTTTTCCTTTTTGCTTTCCATCCCCGCCATTTTGCTGCCTGGCGGCTTGAAAACGTTGGACCTGATCGAGCAGAGCGCGCCGGTGGACTGGGTGGCCCTGTCGCTGGCCGTGGCGTTGTCCGCCCTCAGCGCCTACCTGTGCATCCACTACTTTCTGCGCTTGCTGGAACGCCTGGGCATGCTGCCCTTTGTTGTCTATCGCTTGGCCCTGGGCGCCTTGCTGCTGTACCTGTTCATGCCGTGAAGCGACGCTACTGGGCGATCGCCGGTCTCGGCGTGCTGGTTCTGGCGGCCTGTGCCGAGATCGGCTACTACGGGCAGGCCCTGCGCGGGCAGGTGGATCTGTTGTCCCGCCGACAGGATATACAGACCCTGCTCGAGCAGCCCGACATCGACGGGCAACTGCGCGGCCGCCTGACTCTGGCACTGGAGATCCGCGATTTCGCCAGCCAGTCGCTGGCGCTCCCCGAGAACGGCAGCTATCGGAGTTACGCCGATCTGCAGCGCAGTGCCGTGGTGTGGAACGTATTCGCCGCCCAGCCTTATTCCGTGCAGCTCAAGACCTGGTGTTACCCGGTGATCGGCTGTGCCGCTTATCGCGGGTATTTCCACCGGGAGGATGCGCAGGCACTGGCAGAGGAACTGCGCCACGCGGGCTTGGAAACCTATGTGGCGCCCATTCCCGCCTATTCCACCCTGGGTTGGTTCGACGACCCCCTGCCCAACACCGTCATCGCCTGGCCGGAACATCGTCTGGCGGCGCTGATCTTTCACGAGCTCGCCCACCAGGTCGTCTATATCAGCGACGACACCGAATTCAACGAATCCTTCGCCCGCACAGTGGAAGAGGAGGGGCTGCGTCGCTGGGTGGCCGCCAACGGTAGGGACGAGTTGGCCTGCCGCTATCGTCGCGACCGGGAGAATGCCCGTTACTTCAGCCAGCAAGTACTCGAAGTGCGTGAGCGGCTCAAGGTTCTCTACGAAAGTGGTGCAGATGTGACGCTGATGGCCGAGAAGAAGTCGCTGCTGCTCGCAGAACTTCGCGAACGTTTTCGTCAACGCTGGGGAGAAGATGGACCCTACAAACGCTGGTTGGCGGAGGTGAACAATGCCCGGATCGGCGCTGTTGCCGCTTATGAGGCGTTGGTGCCGGCGTTTCGGGGATTGCTGCAAGGCGTCGGGGGCGATCTGCCCGCCTTCTACCGTGAAGTCGAGCGCCTTGGCGAACGTCCGGCGGCTGATCGGGAAAAGACACTATCGAAGATCGGTGGTCATTCTAGCGCGCCTCCGCTGAACCCCTGCTGAACCTTCCCGTCGGCTTGTTTTTCATATTGTGGAATTTGGTGGGCTTGGGTTCGCACAATTCCGGCACCATTTCTGACTGTTGTTGTCGCAAAACCTGATCACTATCGTCACCGAGAGGTTCGGAGGCTACATGAAAAACCCGTTTGCTTACGCCTTGGCATTGTTCGTGGGTCTTACCCTGGGGTATGCCGCCATTCCAGATGCGGAGGCCAAACGCCTGGGGGGAGGGACTTCGTTCGGCAGCAAATCCACCTATAGCAAGCCTGCGCAGCGCTCCACCAGCAGCAATCCGGCCAGCACGACGCCCGCTCAGCAGACCAATCAGCAGCAGCGGACGGCGCTTTCGCAGCGCGGTGGTCTCATGGGCATGCTGGGTGGCTTGGCACTGGGCGGCCTGTTGGGTGCCCTGTTCTTTGGCGGCGCCTTTGAAAACATCAACTTCTTCGACATCCTGATTTTCGGCGTCATCGCCTTCCTGCTTTACAAAGTGTTTGCCAGCAAGGCCAGGCAGGCAGGCGGGCGGCCCTCGCCCGCTGCCGTTGGTGGCTTTGGGGGGAGCGCAACCGCGTCTCAGGCCCAGCCGGAATCTCATGAACAACATGGCAATCAACGCAGCTCGGTAGGCCGCAATTTCGATACCGACCTGCTTTTCCGCAAAGGCAATGGCGCTGGTTCGGCTGACGGTGCTACGCAAGCGCCTGCTGCCGCAGAGATACCCGCCGACTTCGACCGTGCTGCCTTCCTGGGGGGGGCGGAACGGGCCTATCGGCAGTTACAGGAAGCCTGGGATCAGGGGGATCTGGCCGAACTGCGTGGTCTGACCACCGACCAGGTGTTTGCCGAGCTACAGGACCAGCTTCGCAATCGCGACGGCGACAATCGCACCGACTTGCTGAAAGTGGGTGCTGAGCTGTTGGAAGTGCGTCAAGCGGGCGACAACCAGGAGGCTGCGGTGTTGTTCGATGTGCTGATGCGTGAAAACGACCCCGGCAGCGACGGTCGCCCGTACCAGGTACGCGAGGTATGGCACTTCGTGCGTTCCGCCGGCAGTTCGCAACCGACCTGGTTCCTGGACGGTATCCAGCAATTGGACGATTAACCGGGCCGGCGTTCGAAGTCGACCGTATGGAGCGGGAATTCCCCGCTGTCCAGATCTTCGTAGTACCAGCGCAGGGCCATGGTGACGGAAGGAAAGGCGAGGTCCTCCCAGGGGATCTCGCCTTGTTTGAAAAGGCGAACTTCCAGGCTTTCGTCGCCGGGACCGAATTCGGGGGCCAGCAGGTCACCGAGGAACAGCATATAGACCTGGCTGATGTACGGGATACTGATGACCGAGTAGAGCCTGTCGATCTGCACCCGTGCCATGGCCTCTTCCAGAGTCTCCCTGGCGGCTGCTTCGGCAAGGGTTTCGCCATTTTCCATGAACCCGGCAGGCACCGTCCATTTGCCGTAACGGGGCTCAATGGCGCGCCGACACAGAAGTATGCGCCCTTCCCAGCGCGGCAGGCAGCCGGCCACGATCTTGGGGTTTTCGTAGTGGATCGCTCCACAGTTATCGCATACCCAGCGTGGCAGGTTGTCGCCGGGGGGAACCCGACGACTGACGACACCGGCGCACTGACTGCAGAATTTCATGCATAATCCTTTGGATACGAGCGTGTGCGCTGACAAGTATACCCGCCGCGTTGAAGCGTTTCCCGGAGCAGATACCGATGACTGAACAAAACAATGACGAACTGGATATGGCCCTGTCCAGCGGCATCGCCGCCTTTGAGGCCAAGAACTTCTCCCAGGCCAACGCGTTTTTGCGTCCTCTGGCCGATCAGGGCAACGTCGATGCCCAATACCGCATGGCGATAATGGCCCAAAACGGGCTCGGCATGGTTCCCAATGCGATGCAGGCGTTTGGCTGGATGCGTTCCGCCGCCGAACAGGGCAACGCCATGGCCCAGCATGGATTGGGGTTCATGTACATGGAGGGAGAATGTGTCGATCAAGACGGTGCCAAGGCGGTGGAGTGGTTTGAAAAGGCCGCCGAGCAGGGCTTGGTGGGCTCCCAGACCACCCTGGGTATGATGTATCAACAGGGCAACGGCGTGCCACAGGACATGGACAAAGCCCGCTATTGGCTGCGACGCGCGGGGTTCGAGGATGCTGTTTAGCCGGGCGACTATCGCGTTGTTGGCCTTGGTGGTGTTGCCGGCAGAGGCGGCCGAGTGGTGTTTCGGTGTCTCGGAGCTGAATGCGAAAACCAAAACGTGCAGCGACAAGGGCTGGCGAGTCGTTCAGGAAAATCGCAATGACGAGCGCCTGGATTGCTACATGGCGACGGGTGACTGGAAACGCGGGCTGGTGGTCACGCCGGATTCCATCCTGTTCTTTGACGGCGGCGGAGATTTCCCCGCCGCCAATCTGCAGGTGGATGACAAGCCACCGGTACAGTGGGATCTGGTTGCAAGGCGGGCCGGTTTGGAACTGGCCGCCAAGGACAAGCGGCGCCGGATGCTGGGTGAGTTTCAGTCCGGCTACAAGGCGACGGTTTCCACCGGCAACACGAGTTTCACTTACAGCCTGATCGGATTCACCAAGGCCTACGAACAATTCCTGGCGGTCTGCACCAGGCAGTAGATGTCCGCGGATCAGTGCAGGGCCGTGAACATCTTGCGGCGGTATTCGGTCACCAGCGGATGGTCCGGCGGTAGCATGTCGAAGATCTCCAGCATGGTCTTGCGGGCGGCCTCGTCGCGGTAGGCGCGATCACGCCGCAAGATCTCCAGCAGCTGGTCCAGCGCCTCACGATACATTCCTTGTTTCAGGTTCAAGGAAGCCAGGCGAAAGCGCGACTCGCTGTCGCGGGGATTGGCCTCTATGGCGGCGGCCAGGGCCGCCGGGTCACCGGTCTCCTGGCTCATGCTCGCCAGCCTCAACTTGGCCCGCAACGAGGTCGCGTCCTGCCCGCTGGCGACATCCATAGGCAGGCCCTCGACGATCGCCAGGGCCTCGTCCACCTCGCCTTCCTCCCCCAAAACCTCGGAAAGCGCCAGTTGCAGGCGATAGTTTTCGGGATCTGCGGCGGAAATTTCCCGCAGTGCCGTCAAGGCTTCCTGAGTCTGGCCTCGGGAGTACAGCTCCAGGGCCTTGGCCCCGGCAATGTCGGAATCGCGTACGATGTGCGGGTCGATCATCCGCCGCAATTGGGATTCCGGCTGCACGCCCATGGTCTCCGCCACCACTTGCCCGTTGCGGAACAGCTTCAGTGTGGGCAGGCTGCGCACGCCGTAACGGCTGGCGAGGGCCTGCTGTTCATCGGAGTTGACTTTCACAATGACCAATTTCCCTTTGTAGGCGTCGGCCAAGGTCTCCAATACCGGGGTCAGCATCTGGCAGGGCTGGCACCAGGCGGCCCAAAAGTCCACCAGCACAGCGCTGCGGGCCGATTGTTCCAGAACGATCTTGGTAAAATTTTCGGCATTGCCTTCGAGGATGTAGGGGCTGTTGCTCATGATGATCTTATGGATGGCGAGGTTTCTGAATTCGTCAAAGATCGGTGCGCCTGCCGCGAATTTCAAGGGGTGAGTGGGTGGCGTTGGAGCTTCGCTTGCCCGTCGTGGCGGAAACGGCAAGTCCTTCGGTGAACCGATCGCAAACGAGGTCGCTATGGGGTGGCCTGCGGAAGGGAAAATCCTGAATCGCTCATCGAACCGATGGTACTGCCCACCCGTACTCCATTCCAGGTGGATCCTTCTCCACCGGGAGGACGACGCCGAATGAATGACGCAGCGGAAGATCTCAGCGACCTTCGCGATATGGCCGCCGGCCTCAGCCAGGGCCTCAGCCGCCTATACGACCGCCATGCCGGGGTGATGCTGCGCGTGGCGTTTCGGCTTCTGGGAAATCGACGTGACGCCGAGGATCTGCTGCATGATGTCTTCCTGGAGGTCTGGCGTAAGGCGGACAGCTATGATCCGTCGCGCGGCAGTGTGCGAGCCTGGTTGTTACTGCGGGTTCGAAGCCGGGCCATCGATCGTATGCGAACCTTACAATTGGCCCGCCGCCTGTTGGTAGCGGAAGACGATGCGGTCCCCGCGCCGGTGGGTGTGGTCGAAGACCGTGCCATGGCGCAGGTCGATTGCGGCACGACGCGCACCGCATTGGACCGTTTGCCGCCAGACCAAAAAGAGGTGGTGGAGCTGGGCTATTTTCACGGTTTGAGCTGTCGCGAGATTGCAGAGCGTTGTCAAATCCCGGTCGGAACCGTTAAATCACGCCTCTCAGCGGCATTGGAAAAACTGCGCCGTCAACTCGTGCCGGCCATGGAGGACGCGTGATGTCCGAGCAAGATTTCCGTTTGATCGAATACGTCATGGGTTCGTTGGACGAAAGCCAAAGCGGCCAACTGAGACAGGATCTGGCCGGCAATGCGGCGTTGCAGGCCAAACTGCGCGCACTCCAGGAAACCCTGGCGCGATTGGACGAGGAGGCGCCGCCTATGGAACCCGATACACAGTTGAAGGCACGGCTGCTGCGTTCGGTCGAGCCTGAAGGTCAGCCTCTGGGCCAGGAACAGCGGCTGAGTGCTTTGTTTGATCTGGGTGTCTCGCGCATCCGCGAACTTCTGGCGGCGATCGCTGAGCTCCCTGGCGGGAGCTGGCGTGCCAGCGGCATTCCCGGCGTGCTGCTGCTGCATTTCCCCGGTGGTCCGCGGCTTGCCACCGCCGATTGCGGCTTGGTCCACATTGAGGCGGGAGCCGTCTTTCCCCGCCATCGCCACCGGGACATAGAAATGGCGCTGCTGTTACAGGGGGAACTGGAAGACGGGCAAGGCCGGGTTTACCGACCCGGTGATCCCTCCTTACAACAACCCGGCAGTGAGCATCAACTGCGGGTGTTGGGTGATCAGGCGGCGGTACTGGCGGTCGTCAGTTACACCAAACCGCAATTTCTGCGATAGCTGACGCCGCATCCGGGCAGAGAACGGCTACACGCTTGCGGAGCGCGCCAGCGAAACATGCTGATCCCGAATGATGGCCTCCGCCTGGCCCAATGGCATGGGGCGCCCCAGCATAAACCCTTGTGCCTGCTGACAGCCTTCGTCAACCAGATAGTCCAGTTGAAGCTCATTCTCGATACCTTCCGCGGTGGTTGTCATTCCCAGGCTTTCTCCCAGGGCTACCACGGCGCGAACGATGGCCGCATCGTCGGTATTGTGCTCCAGGTCGCTGATGAAGGAGCGGTCGATCTTCAAATTGTCAAAGGGGAAACGCCGCAAATAGCTGAGGCTGGAAAAGCCGGTGCCGAAATCGTCCATGGAAATGCGTACGCCCAGGTCTTTCAGGTGATGGAGAATTTTCAGGGTTTCCTCGGTCTCGTGCATGAGAATCCGCTCGGTGATCTCCAGTTCCAGGCGATCCGCTTCCAGGCCGGTTTCGGCCAGTATAACGGCAACCCGCTCCGCCAGACCCGGTTGGGCGAATTGCACCGGAGACACATTTACCGCGATGCTGAGATCCTGCGGCCATGCGGCGGCGACCCGGCAGGCGGTCTTCAGGACCCAATCGCCCAGGGGGCGAATCAGCCCGGTGTCTTCGGCAATAGGAATGAAATCCACCGGGGAGACCATGCCCCGAGTCGGATGGTTCCAACGCAACAACGCCTCGAAACCGGTGAGTTGGCGGCTGCGAGTGGCAAACTGAGGTTGGTAATACAGTTCCAGGCGTTCGTTTGCGACGGCCTCGCGTAGGTCCAGTTCCAATTGCTGGCGCTCGCGCAGCACCCGATCCATGTCCGGCTCGAAATAGCGGAAGGTGGAGCGGCCTTGTTCTTTGGCCCGATACAGGGCGATGTCTGCCGAGCGCAGCAATTCGGTCGGTGTGTCGTCCGCCGAGGTGCTTACCGCAATACCGATGCTGATGCCGGCAACCAGGTGATTCGAACCCAGATCGATGGGCTCGGCGATTGAGCGCAACAAGCGCTGAGCCAATACAGCCCCGCCGCTGGGCTGGTCCAATCCCGGTTGGATGATGGCAAACTCGTCACCGCCCAATCGGGCCACGGTGTCCATTTTACGGACCTCATCGCTCATGCGCTGAGACACGACCCGCAGCAAGGTATCCCCGGCGGCGTGACCGAACAGGTCGTTGACCTGCTTGAAGTGGTCCAAGTCCACAGCCAATACGGCTACGTGGTCGTTTTTTCGCCGGGCGCGTTCCAGTTCCTGGTCCAGGCGCTGGCGAAACAGCACGCGGTTGGGCAGGCCGGTGAGCGCGTCGTGCATTGCCATATGACGAATTTCTTCTTCCTTGTCCCGCCGTAGTTTGATCTCCCGGTTCAGCTCCCGCAGCCTGCGCACCGAATAGATGGAAACACCGAAGGCCAGGGCCATGAGCAAGCTGAACAACTCGTCCAACTCCCAGTCTTCGTGCGCCCTGGACCATTCCACCAATCTTTCCAGGACATCCACCTGCACCGAAATCAGCGCAACCACCAGAACGGCGACGGTCAACCACAGGGCATCCCGGGCGGCCGGACTCATGCCGACCCCGTCTTTCGGCGTCGTGTTCTCGAAAGCTTGGTCGGAATGGCTGGGGGATCGGCGCATGCGAGGCTACTCGGTCTTGGGGGAACAGCCTTGATGGAATCGGCCCTGAACAGAAATACTTAAGCGGCTTGCGGATTCTTGGAGCGCAGTCGCCAAACTGTTCGGGATTGTTCCGCAAATCCCGCCCGGCAGTATGTGCGTGCCCTGGTGACTATCGTTTCAACAGGTCAGCGGATACTATTGATTCGCCGCCAACGCCACCACTCCTCGCAGCATGAAGCTTCACCCGGTCTCAATCCTTATCCTGTTCACGGTTCTCGCCAGTGCTCATGGGGCTGAGCCATCGCGTTGTCTGGAGGCACTGGGCAGTAGCGGAGTCAGCAGGGATGGCACGCCAATCTACGGCTACCGGGTAGTGGAGCGTTATCGCCACGATGCCATGGCCTTCACTCAGGGATTGCTGTTGCGCGACGGCGATCTGTACGAAAGCGTTGGCCTCTACGGCCATTCCGAGCTACGTCGCGTCGATCTGGCCAGCGGCGATGTGCTGAACAGGCAACCCCTTGCCAAGAGCCGCTTTGGCGAGGGTCTGGCCAGTGACGGACGGCGTTTGGTGCAGCTGACCTGGCGGGCCGGCGAGGGACTCATCTATCGCCTGTCGGACCTGGAGCCCCTGGGTCGGTTTTCGTACTCCGGCGAGGGTTGGGGTCTGGCCTTCGATGGACGGCAGTTCCTTCTCAGCGATGGTACGGCCAAACTGCGATTTCTCCACGGGCAGTCCCTGGAGGAGCAGGGGGAGGTAGAGGTCCATGACGGATGCGGGCCGGTTCGCCTGCTAAACGAATTGGAAGTGATAAACGGGAAGGTTTGGGCGAATGTCTGGATGACGGATTATCTGCTGGTCGCAGACCCGGGCGACGGCCGTGTTCTGGCCTGGGTCGACCTGTCCGGCCTGCTGGCGGCCGAGGACAGAAACCCGAATACCGATGTGCTCAACGGTATTGCCTACGATCCTGCCGACCGGTCTTTGCTGCTCACCGGCAAGCGTTGGCCCTGGCTGTATCGCGTGCGTCTGCGGGCGCGGCGTTGACATCAGATCTGGCCCGGATTCGTTAGCGTCCCCTCCGGAGATTGCACGTACACTCCGGCCTGGGATGACGTCATTTGCGTCTGGCCGGATCCAGGATCGACTTCAGGAATCGCCCGGTGTGAGAAGCCGGGTTGGCCGCCAGATCCTCCGGTGTGCCGGTGGCGATGATCTGACCGCCGCCATTGCCGCCCTCCGGCCCCAGGTCGATGAGCCAGT
>JAGRGI010000127.1 GCA_020445565.1 Chromatiales bacterium | reverse complement strand
CACGGTAAGCATCGCCACAACCGGTGGGGTCGACCATCTCCATCACGGGCGCGGCGGGCACTTGCAGCTTGTCGCCATCGGCGTAGATCAAGGAGCCGTCGCCGCCCTTGGTAACGATCAGGGCCTCCACGCGCTCGGCTATCTGGCGCTCGCTCAGGCGGGTACGTTCCTGCATCAGTTGTGACTCGTAGTCATTGAGGGTGAGGTAGGTGGCCTGTTCGATGAAACGGATGAGCTCTTCGCCATTGAACATAGGCATGCCCTGACCGGGATCGAAGATGAACGGAATACCAGCCTCGGCGAATTGTTCGGCGTGCTGAATCATGCCGTCGCGCCCGTCGGGCGACACGATCCCCAATCGTACCCCCGCATCCGTTGGCACCCGGTTACGGTGTGATTCGTTCATGGCGCCGGGATGGAATGCCGTGATCTGGTTATCGTCCAGGTCGGTGGTGATATAAGCCTGGCCGGTAAAGGAGTCTTCCACCTCGGTCACATAGCGGCGCTGCACCCCGCAATGGTCCATCCATTTGGCATAGGGCCCGAAGTCGATGCCAACCGTGCCCATGGGCTCGCCGTCTCCCCCCAGCAGCTTGAGGTTATAGGCGATGTTGCCGGCACAGCCGCCGAATTCCCGCCGCATCTCGGGTACCAGGAACGACACATTGATCATGTGGACCTTTTCGGGAAGGATGTGATTCTTGAAATGATCCCGAAACAGCATGATGGAATCGTAGGCAAAGGAACCGCAGATCAAGGTATTCATCGTTTTATTGTCCTCTGGCGCAACGCGGTACGGACACGGGCGCGTGCCTGTTCGCCCGGGTGGTTATCTAATTGTAAGTGCAACTATTCAATTGTAAGTGTAACTATTCAGCACATCGCGCATGACCCGCACAGGGCTGGGGGGTTGCTCCAGGAGACGCGTGAATACTTCCGTGTAAGCTTGGCTGCGCCATCCCTGGCACAGACACTCCTTCCACAAACCTCCAGCCCCCCGCTCACCTGGGCGGTAGCTGAATAGTTACTCGTAAGTTTGCTTGTCGCGAACCATCATGTTATCAGCACCAGCCCCCAGACACAGACGACCAGCCCGAGAGAGGTGAAGACCGCCGCTGAGGCAATGTCCTTTGCCCTGCCGGAGAGTTCGTGCCGCTCGCCGCCGAATCGGTCTATAGCCGCCTCCACCGCGGAATTGAGCAGCTCGGTGAGCAATACGACGAACAGACTGCCCACGAGCAGTGCACGTTCGACGCCGGTCTCACCCAACCAGATGCCCAGCGGCGCCAACAGCAGGCAGAGCATCACCTCCTGTCGGAAGGCCTCCTCGTGCTGAAATGCAGCCTTGAACCCCTGGTAGGAATAACCGGTGGCGTTGATCAGCCGCTGCAAGCCTTTGGCGTTTTGATTGGCCAAGTGAAGCCTCGTCAGTCTCTGGCACTTAATGTGGCAATAATGAATTCCAATTGGCGTTCCGCCTCGACGGTGTTGCCCGGCCCGGCGCAACGCAGGGCCAGTTGCTCCATGGGCAATAGGCGGCAGGGGACGCCCTCCCTGCGCAGTGCGCTGTGTATGGCCTGTGCGGGCACCCTCGGACGTACTACCACCTCTGCACCACGGGTCGTTACCAGATCCACGCCAGCAGCCTGCATTCGGGCCGCCACATAGCCGCGGTGCAGCATGGCCTCCGTAACCCGCCGGGCAAGCCCCTCCGCGCCCAACGACCTGATGCGTACCAAAGCATTCAGGAGACCGGGCACGTTGCCGTCATAGGCGGCCAGACGACCAATGGATTTCTGTCTGTGCGACGAGTTCAGGCTGTATTGCTCACCGTCGTAGCCTACCAATGGCAGCGGCAGGTAAGGCGCCAGACGTTCGCTGGCAGCGATGGCAGCGGCGGCCGGTGCAGGACAATCAAACTGGGCGGCAAAATCCAGACTGATCAAATCGACCCTGCACAATTCCGGCATCAAGGCGGGGAGCAATGGTCCGGCAGAGGCGCCGTCCACAAAAACCGGTGTGTCCTGGCCAAGCCGCAAATCGGCGCAGGCTTCGGCATCGACCACCACGGCCACAGCCCTTTCGGGAAGTTCCATACCTACTTCCCAGCCAACGGTCTGAAAACCTGCCCGCCGCGCGCCCCTAACCCATGCCTCGCGATCATGCACTCCCAGGGCCAGCGGCCCACAAGGCTCACCGATATCCCGCTGTCGGGCGCGCAACATCAACAAACCGGCCAAACGCGCCTGTTCGCAATCCAGGGGGGCGACACTCACCTCCGGTTGGCCGCTGAGCGCACTCAACAGGGATTGCAACTCGAACAGGCAGGAAAAAACTCCCTGACTGTGCGATGCCGGCGCCAGGGGATGCCGATCCCGAAAACCGTCCAGACGGGACAACTCCCCCGCCAGAGCGGAAAGCATCGCCCCTGCCTCGCCCCCCTCCGAATCAGGCGGCAGGGCATTGCGCCTCGACGACGAAGAGAGTCCTCCGCCGGTCACCGCCAGACTCAAAGCGCCGCCAGAGCCGACTCGTAATCGGGTTCGTCGGCGATTTCGCTTACCAACTGGGTGTAGAGCACCTTGTTGTCAGCGTCCATCACCACCACGGCCCGCGCGCAGATGCCTGCCAACGGGCTGTCCTCGATCAGAACCCCATAGTCCTTGGCGAAATTGCGCGAGCGCATCATCGACAGGGTAACCACATTTTCCAAGCCCTCATCCCCACAGAAACGCGCCTGGGCAAAGGGCAGGTCGGAGGAGATCACCAGGATGACGGTGTCGGCATGCTCGCGGGCGTGATCGTTGAATTTCTTGGTGGAAATCGCGCAGGTGGGCGTATCCAGGCTGGGTACGATGTTGAGCAATTTCTTCTTGCCGGCATAGTCGCCGAGACCGCGGTCAGCCAGTCCCTTGTCCACCAGTTTGAACTCCGGTGCGCTCTGGCCTACCGCCGGCAGATCGCCATTGGTCGTTACGGGGCTGCCGTTAAGGGTCACGGTTGCCATGGTTCACTCTCCTGTCTTGGGGTGGTGCCCGCAGGGGGGCTTTGATTCAAATCTTCGCTCGTACCGGGCTGGCGGTCTAACTGCGCATACCGATGATGCGGTCAAGCCTTTCTTCGAAGTCGGCAAAATCAGCCTCCGAATGCCTCTCAGTAACGCAAACCAGCAACCCGCTGACGAGCTCCGGATAGTCCTCGCTGAGATCCAAACCGCCCAGCACATTGTGCGCGGCCATGGCTCGCAGGCATTCACGAGGCGGAGCGGCCATCATGTCGAGGGTGAATTCATGCAGAAAAGGGGCGTCAAACCGCCTGCCGACATCGAATCGCCGGGTGATGCGCAGCATGAACTCCGTGGCCCGCTGGTGGCATTGCTCGGCCAGTTCTCGCAGCCCCGAGTAGCCGCGCCAGCGCAGCCATGCATCGGCAGTCTGCCACGCCTCGCCGCTGTCGAGCGGCACCTCCGCCACCCGCTCGCCGGCAATCCAGGCCAGTGCGGGGCCGCCCGAGGCACTATCGAGCCCCAATACCCTGGCATCGCCCACGGCAAAATCAGCCCCCCAGGCGCCCGGCTCCGTAAGCACGGAGGCCGACAGAGGGTCACTCAGCGCAATCACTTTTAGGCCCTTTCCGTGGGCCCATTCGGCCAGTGGCGCTGCATCCTCGACCACGCCGAAGAAGTTCGGTTGAGGCAATATCAGGGCCAGCGGAGAAACGCCCGCGGCGGCCCGTTCAAGTTCACTCACCCCTAACCGGCCACTGCGAATGTCAAAACCCACATCGACGAACCGAACCGCACTGGCAACCATGATGTTCTTCAGCGCCGTTCGCAAGCGCGGGTTTACCGACATGGGCAGCAACACGGCCTGCCTGCCGTCATATTCTTCCGACAGTCGGAGCAATACCCTCGCCAGTGCCTCAACCACATCGGGAAATCCGATCCGCAATTCGGCAAAACCAAACAATGAGGCCAGGCCTGCTTCCAGACCGACCGCACCGTTGCCGGCGCCAGGCAGGGATCGCAGGGCAAAATGCGACGCCACCCCGGCCCCAAGAAAACAAGCGCTGCCGGCATCGGCCAGCGCCCGCTCGCGCATCAAGCGGCTGAGAGCGGCATCATCCAGGGCTTCGCCCAGCGGATGATCCACCAGCCCGCCAGGCCGGACCGTTGACCAGAGCGGCTCAGCCATGCCGGGTTCAGTCTTCGTTTTCGGTGAACTCGGTATAGGCATCGGCATCCATAAAGCCGCCCAGGTCGTCATCCTCGGGACGCAGCCGGAACAACCAGCCGCCCCCATAGCAGTCTTCATTGACGGTGTCAGGTGAGTCGGCCAGGGACTCGTTGACAGCCACTACATTGCCGGCCACGGGACTGTAGACATCGGAAGCGGCCTTGACGGACTCCACCACGGCCACCTCTTCAGCAGCGCCGAAACTGGCTCCAACCTCCGGCAGATCCACGAAAACCATATCGCCCAAGGCGTCTTGCGCGTGGTCGGTGATGCCAACGGTCAACGTGCCGTCGTCTTCGACTCGAATCCACTCATGACTCTTGGTGTATTTCAGCTCGGATGGAACCTCGCTCATGTCACGCTCTCACTGGTTTGACTGCCAACAGGGTTTCAAAAGGCCGCGACCGCAGCCAAAAATCACACTTCGATCAACACTTTGCCTTGACGCACAAAAGGCAGTTTCACTACCTGCGCCTCGGCGTGCTTGCCACGCATTTCCACGGTGCAGGTCTCGCCCGTACAAGCCGGAACCCGCGCCATGGCGATGGATTTTTCCATGGTAGGGGAAAAGCCGCCGCTGGTGATCTCTCCCTCACCACAGCCCTCCGCCAGAACGGCTTGATGGTTACGCAAGACGCCCCTGTCCCGCAAGACCAGCCCGACGAGTTTTTTCTCCGCTCCGCTGGAACGCAGCGCATCCAATGGGCCCCGGCCGATGAACACGCGTTCAGTGGGTTCCCAGGCTACGGTCCAGCCAAGTCCGGCTTCCAAAGGGCTGGTCTGCTCATCCATGTCGGAACCGTACAGATTCATACCGGCCTCCAGCCGCAGGGTGTCGCGCGCCCCCAGACCGCAAGGGGCGACACCGGCGGCCGCCAGCCTGACCCACAGATTCACGGCCTGATCCGGCGGCAGAATGATCTCGAATCCATCCTCACCGGTGTAGCCGGTACGGCCGACGAACCATTCTTCACCGGCCGCCGAAGTAAAGGGTTTGAGTGCGGCGCAGGCATCGCGAATCGAGTCCGGCAGCAGGGGCAGCGTCTTTGCGCGGGCGTTCGGGCCTTGCACGGCGATCATCGCCAATTCCGGCCGCTCGACGATCTGCAGGTCGAAATCCTTGCCATGGCGAGTGATCCAGGCCATATCCTTGTCGCGCGTGGCGGCATTCACCACCATTCGGTAGTTGTCCTCGCCACGGTAATAGACGATCAGATCGTCCACGACACCACCGGACTCGTTGAGCATGCAGCTGTACAGTGCCTTGCCGGGGTTCTTGAGGCGCCCGACGTCATTGGCCAACAGGTGTTGCAGAAAGGGTTTGGCTCCACCGCCGAGCAGATCCACCACGGTCATGTGGGAAACGTCGAACATGCCCGCATCGCCACGCACGGCATGGTGCTCACGGATCTGCGAACCGTAATGCAGGGGCATGTCCCAACCGCCGAAATCGACGATCTTGGCGTCGGAGTCGACGTGAGTCTGATACAGGGCGGTTTGCTTTCCCATTCACTTTTCCGGGTTTTGATTCGGCAGAATGCGAAATGGGGCGAAGCGAACGGGCCATGCTCGCTTCTCCCCATGTACGGAATTCAATTGATCGAAATGTGCGCCGGACTATAGCGCGCATCCGTGGAGGGTGCCAAGTCAGTCGTCGTTCCGCCCCATGGAACGAGACAAAAGAATAACCGGCAGGATGCCCGCCAAGACGATAGCGACGGCGGCGCTGGAGGCGTCCATGAGACGCTCGTCCGAGGCCAGCTCATAGGCACGCACGGCGAGCGTGTTGAAATTGAAGGGCCGCAGGATCAGGGTGGCCGGCAGTTCCTTCATCACGTCAACGAACACCAGCAGCAGGGCCGCCAGCAGGCTGGAGCGCATCATGGGAATATGGATGCGGCGCAGGATCTGCGCCGGGCGGTAGCCTAGCGTGCGGGCGGAATCGTCCATGGCCGGGCGAATCTTGACCAGCCCTGTCTCCACCGCCTGCAGGGAGGCGGTGAGAAAGCGCACCACGTAGGCAAACAGCAGTGCTGCCAGGGTACCGCTGAACAACAAGCCGCTGGAGATACCGAAATGGGCACGCAGCCAACCATCCAGGGTATTGTCCAGCCAGGCAAAGGGAATCATCACCCCCACGGCAAGCACGGTTCCGGGTACGGCGTAGCCCATGCCGGACATGCGCACCACCAAAGCAGTAGCCGGACCAGGCCGCAGTCGCTTTCCATAGGCCAGCAACAGAGCGACCAGCAGGGCCAGCAGGGCGGCGCCGCCGGCTAACGCAATCGTGTTCCAGACCAGGGCGTAAAAATCCCCGTCCACCATGTAGGGCGCGGTCTGCACGGCCCAAGCCAGCAACTGACCGCCGGGAATCAAAAAACCGAAAAGCACGGGGACCAGACAGGCAATCAATGCCAGCCACGCCTTGCCCCCGCGCAGATGATAGGCGGCGGGCCGGCGACCGTGATTGGCGCCATCATGATAACGGGCCTGACGCCGGGAACTCATCTCCAAAAGCAACAACGCGAATACGAACACCAGCAACAGGGAGGACAATTGCGCCGCGGCGGCGGAATCATTGAGACCGAACCAGGTTCGGTAGATGCCGGTAGTAAAGGTGTCGACGCCAAAGTATTGGACAGTGCCAAAATCCGCCAGGGTCTCCATCAGGGCCAGAGACAAGCCGGCGATGATACCGGGGCGGGCAGCAGGCAGGGATACCCGGAAGAATGCCCGCCACGGCCCGCTGCCGAGAATACGCGCCGCATCCACAGCATGGGCGGACTGTTCCAGAAAGGCCGCGCGGGCGAGCAGATACACATAGGGATAGAGCACCAGGGAAAACATCACCACGGCGCCACCCAAGGAACGCACCTCCGGAAACCAATACTCGCCGAAGGACCAATCGAAGGTCACGCGCAACCACTCCTGCACCGGACCCGCGGCGTCCAGCAGGCCGGTGTAGGTATAGGCGATGATGTAGGCCGGAAAGGCCAGGGGCAGCAGCAAGGCCCATTGCAACAACCGGCGCCCCGGAAAGCGGCAGGCGGTAACCAGCCAGGCGCTGACCACACCGATGGAGCCGGCGCCCAGACTCACTCCCAACATCAAAAACAGGGAGTTTGTGATGTAGTCCTGAAGAACGGTTTCGGCGAGGTGATGCCACACCTCGCCCGCGGGGTGGAACACGAAACGAAGCACCGCCAGCACCGGAATTCCCAGCAGCAGGGCGATAGCGAACAATGCCACTCGCCAGCCATCCGGCCGCCATGAATGGCGCCGGCCGTCGACGTTACTCCAAGCGCTGACCAGACCGCTCATACGCCAGGCAGTATCAGCGCCAGCCGGCACGATCCATCAACTTGACGGCCGCTGCATTGTTGTCGCCCAAACGCCCCAGATTGATCGTGTCCGCCGTGAAAGTACCCCACGATTTCAAGGTGGCGCTCTCCGCCACGCCTTGCACCACCGGATATTCGAAGTTCACTTCACCATACCAGCGTTGGGCCTCCGGGCTGACCAGAAATTCCAACAGACGGCGGGCGTTGTCCGGGTGCTTGGCGTACTTGGCAATGCCGGCACCGCTGATGTTCATGTGCACGCCGCGATCCTGTTGATTAGGCCAGAACACGGCCACCGCTTCCGCCGCCTTACGCTCGCGCGGATCTGTGCTTGCCAGCATGGTGCCCAAGTAGTAGGTATTGATCACGGCGATGTCACATTGGCCGATGGCAACGGCCTTGATCTGGTCGCGGTCACCACCTTTTGGCGGCCGTGCCATATTCGCCACCAGCCCCTTGGCCCAGGTCTCGGTGGTCTGCTCGCCGAGTTCATCGATCAGGGCGGCCACCAGGGATTGATTGTAAATATTGTTGGAGGAACGGATGCAGATGCGTCCCTTCCACTTGGGATCCGCCAGGTCTTCGTAGCTGGACAGCGTTTTGGGATCTACCCGGTCCTTGGCATAGACGATGGTTCGCGCACGCAGGGACAGTCCGTACCAGAGCCCCTGGGGATCGCGATAGGCAGCCGGAACCGCCCGGTCCAGGACCTCGCTGCCCGCCGGCTGTAACAGATCGGCCTGTTCGGCACGATGCAGGCGCCCGGCATCAACGGTCAACAGCACGTCGGCAGGACTGTTCGAACCCTCACTCTGCATACGTTTGACCAGCGCATCGGCCTTGCCGGTGATCAGATTCACATCGATGCCGGTCTCGGCGGTAAAACGCTCAAGCAAGGGTTTGATCAGGGCCTCTTTGCGGGCCGAATAGAGGTTCACCTCACCGGCGGCAAAAGCGGGCAGAGAAATCAGAAGGGATAGCAGAAGCAGCGACCATCTCATACGGTACGACTCCTCGGGTTCGATGTGCGTAACGAGCCACAACGGCTCTGAGGAGGCGCAGTATAGAGTAAATGCGAAAGATTTGCATTAAGTTTAATTTAATACGCTGTGCTATGGGGTCAATCGCTCCTGAACGCTGTAAAGTGGCTGCGGGAAAATGCGGGCGCTCAGCCCCAGACGCAGCGATTACGCCCGGCCTGCTTGGCGCTGTACAAGGCTTTGTCGGCACGGACCAGCGGGGCCTCGATCTCGTCTCCTTCCTTGAAATAGGCGATGCCGCAAGACAGCGTGATGCTGATGCGCTGCTTGTTGAAGTGGAACTTGGCACGCTCCACCGCGCCACGCAGCTTGTCCGCCACACCGCTGGCCGCCGGTTTGGAGGCGCCGGGCAGGAGGATGACGAACTCCTCGCCTCCGTAGCGGGCAAGAAAGTCGGTTTCCCGCAGTTGCTCGCCCAGAATGCGCACAATCAGCTGCAGGGCCTTGTCACCGGCCTTATGGCCGAAACGGTCGTTGATGGACTTGAAGTGGTCCACATCGCAGATGATCACCGACAGACCCTCATCGAAGCGCTTCCATCGGGCGTATTCCTGCACGATCCGCTCGTTGTAGGCGAGTCGGTTGAAGGCCCCGGTCAGCGGGTCTCTCAGCGCCTGGGAGCGAGCCTCGCGAATGTGCTCATGGAGTTGCTTGGACTCACTCTCAAGCTCATGCAGACGCCCGGTAAGGTGTTCGATGCGCTCGCGATTGGCGATGGCACGCTGCGTCTCGTGCTCGCGGCGGGCCTCCAGGTGTTCGCAAAGGATGTCGAGACGCTGGCTTACCAAAGACTTGAGCTGGCTCAGTTCCTTGGAGGCATCCACCCCCTTGGCGATCTCACGCACCTCGGCCTGGACAGCGTCGTCCAGACGTTGGCGATCGTCGCGGCTGCTGTCGTCCTCTCCCTGTGCGCCACCCAGATCACGATCCAGGCCCTGCAATCGCTGGGTCAGCGATGAAAGAAAGCTCTCGAAACTGCGGATCTCGGCATCCATGGCACTGCGCATCTCGGTGAACAAGGCGGCCACGGATTCGATAATTTCCCGCCACTGTTCCCGATCGCTTTTGCTGCGCAGGCGCTCCTGGATAGTGACAGCCTTGGTCGTGAGATCCGCCGGCAGCACCAGCTTATCCATCAGATCCAGCAGGGCGGCCGCCAGCAAATCCTGGGATGCCTGGTCCTGGCCGTTGTCGGCATCGTCGGAACGAAACAGACGTTGCAGCAGCCCGCCCTTGCTCGGGCTATCTCCCTGGCAACGCATAAGATCCAGGAACTCCATAGCCAGTTTGTTGGCATCCGTCGCACCGGTCTGAACTTCATCGAGCAGATTCTGGATACGGGCCTTGTGAGCCGCCGGAACCCCCATCTCAAGCAGATGGTCCAGCAGTACCTGCAACGGATTGTCGGTGTTTTTGTCCGACGATGCGGCCGCCTTGCTGCGCTCCACCAGCGTGTCCACGGCATGGCTGACACTGTCTTCGAGATCGTCAGCGGTGGGTATTTTCAGTCGCTCGCGCAATTGACCGGCAAGCTCGTCCACGCTTTCGGAACGGCCGTCCAATGCCAGGGTACAGTGGGAAAAACTGCGGCAGAGCGAGGCGATGCGCCGACTGAGGCGTTCGTTTTGAACCTCCAGTTCGCCCACCAGTTGATGAAAACGATCATTCTTGGGGGCTTCGACGCTCATGGGATCACCCGGGATAGTGATGCCTCGGACTGGGGCTCAGGGGCCATTCGCGAGGCGGACCGGCACACGGCACGGACTCGCGCAGCACACGCAGCCCGTCGGGCAGGGAGACTTCCATCGCCACCGGCAGATGGTCGGAGAAGGGGTAGCGCAGGGCACCAACGCTGCGGACCTTCAGATCGCCGGTGACCAGTATGTGATCGATGCTTCGTTGCGGCTGCCAACTGGGGAAGCTGGCCAGATACGGCTCCGGATCGCGCAACGCCGTCAGCCGGGTCAACAGCCGCATCTCCGGGCTGTCCGGCTGACAATTCATATCCCCCATCAGGATGGCGTGGGGCTGCGCATTGACCAGCTCGGCCACATACTCCACCTGGCGCAGGCGGCCACGCCGGCTCAGGGCCAAGTGCAGAATCAACACCGCGATCTGCCGCGGGCCGCTGCCAAAGCGGGCCACCAGCACACCTCGCCCAGGCAGGCCAGGCAATTTGTATTCGCTGATGTCGGCGGGCTGCAGGCGGCTCAACAGGCCGTTGCTGTGTTGGGCCAAGGGCCCCATGCGGCGATTGGTCTGGCTGTGCCAGTAGGGAAATCCGGCCTGCACCGCCAAGTATTGTGTCTGATCGACGAAACCGCTGCGCAGACTGCCGCCATCCACTTCCTGCAGGCCCACCAAGTCGTAGTCCCGCAGCAGGGCCGAAATGCGGTTGAGGTTTCGAAAGCGCTCGGAGTGGGGCAGGATGTGTTTCCAACTCTTCGTCACGTAGTGGCGATAGTGGCTGGTCTCCACACCCGTCTGGATGTTGTAGGTGAGCAGACGCAGTCTATCGGTCGGTTGCGCCGGCGGTGCATCCCGGCGTTCCCAGAATCGGTCTGTCATCGTGACGCTGAAGGCATGAACGCCCGCCTCCTCCGGCAATCCGCGAAAAGCCCGGGCTGGGTTCCTCGGCATCGACATACTCCTGTAAACCTGCCCCGCGCCACCGCACCGCGATGACACTCATCCATCGACCGGCGGGCGGGAAACTTTAGCTGCAAGCATCCTTTTTTGGTTCAGCATCCGCAGGAAGGCCCCTGCTGACCGTTGAGAGTCAGGCTGCCAGTGATCTCGCTGACGTTGCTCAATCCCTTGCGATCAATATAGTCCCGAATGCCGGCATTGATTTTTGGACAGATCAAGGGGTCGTAGAACAGGGCCGTCCCCACCCCCACCGCACTGGCCCCGGCAATGAGGAATTCCAGGGCGTCATTGCTGCTGTACACCCCGCCCTGACCGATGATGGGCACATTGTGCCGACGCGTGACCTGATAGACCTGGTGAACCTTCAACAGAGCGATGGGCTTGATGGCAGGCCCGGACAGACCGCCGGTATTGTTGCCGATGACCGGCTGGCGCGATTCCACATCGATGGCCATGCCCATCAGGGTGTTGATGACCGCAAAGGCATCGCTGCCGGCCTCGATGCACAGACGGGCATTCTCGGCGATGTCGGTCTGGTTCGGGCTGAGCTTGGTAATCAAGGGTTTATCGGTCACCGCGCGGCAGGCCGCCACCACCTTGGCGGACATCTGCGGATCATTGCCGAATACCACCCCGCCCTCTTTCACGTTAGGGCAGGAGATATTGATCTCCATGGCATCGATGGGCGAGTCGTCAAAACGGCGGGTGACCTGCACGTACTCTTCTACCGTCGACCCGGACACATTGGCGATGAAGCGCGTCTCGCTGAAGTCCAGGGTCGGCAGTATCTCGTCCACCACCCTGTCCACGCCGGGGTTCTGCAAGCCGATGGCGTTCAACATGCCTGCGGGCGTCTCGTAGACTCGGTGAGGCGCATTGCCCAAACGGGCCGTGCCGGTGGTGCCCTTGAGACAGACCGCGC
>JAGRGI010000126.1 GCA_020445565.1 Chromatiales bacterium | reverse complement strand
TTCAATGGTTGCTAATATACCGAAACACTGATTAAAAAGCAACACAGCGTATCTTATTTGCAATTATTGTATTAAAAATACAACTTCTGTTTCTAAAAAGACTCGGTTTTGTGTGGAGCCCGGGCAATGTCTGGGTTTCAGTTGCCGTGGTGGAGGAAACCTCCGTCGGGGTGCGGCGGCAAAAGAAAACCGTCCCAGGCGGTCTGACCGCCTGGGACGGGCGGGTCGGCAGCACCTGGGAGCATGCGTACCAACAATCTGAGGCGCTTCCCTGCGCTTACACGAGGGAGGAGATGACAGGATTCAGCGGATCGCTGGCGTACCGACGATCATCGGTGCACAGCAGAATTCGGTAAAACCAAACCCATTGATACGCATTAACGCAAAGTATCCAGAGGGTTTTTGGTATGCTGCATGGCGATGCCCTGTGCAATTCGCGTTAGGTAATGGCTTGTATTTGTTGTGGTTATTTGTCCTGACCGATTTCCTTCCCCAGCCCTGCCAATAGGATGTTTCGATACGTTTGGTGAAAGACTGGCAAGCATGGGAAAATATTCCCAAAATATAGTTCAATGAACGACGAGCGCAACCAAATGATCGGGGCCGCGGTTCGCAAGTTGTTGCGTCCCCTGACTCGGCTGCTGCTGCGTAGCGGAATTTCCTATGCAAGCTTCGCGGAATGGGCGAAGGGGGTGTTCGTTGACGTGGCCAGTGAGGAGTTCGCTTTGCCAGGACGAAAGCAAAGCGATTCCCGTATCTCGGTGCTGACCGGGCTCACCCGCAAAGAGGTTAGAAGAATAAGATCGTTGAGCGCGCCAGAGGACCCCGAGGCGATTCGCGGATACAACCGTGCCGCACGCGTCATGAGCGGCTGGCTGCGTGATGAGGAGTTTCTCGACGACAGCGGGGCGCCGGCTGTGGTGAGTGAGCAGCAGTTCGCACTCCTGGTGGCGCGTTACAGCGGCGATATGCCGGTTCGGGCGGTTCTGGACGAGCTGGAGAGAGTAGGGGCAGTGCGGCACGGTGAGGCAGGGATCGAGCCCCTCGCCAGGGGGTATGTGCCCAGTACCGACGAGCACGCCAAGCTCGGCATCCTCGGCTCTGACGTCGCTTTGCTGATCCAGACCATCGACCACAACCTCCATTGCGAGAAGGGGCTGGCCCGGTACCAGCGCAAGGTGGCCTACAACAATCTTCCCGAAGAGGCCATGGAGGAGCTGCGCAAGCTCAGCGGGGAACACGCGCAGGCCCTGTTGGAGCTGCTTGATCGCTGGATGGCGGCCCGCGATCGCGATGCCAACCCTGATGCGCGAGGCACGGGAAGAAAGCACGCTGGCGTAGGTGTTTACTACTTTGAGGAAGATGTCGGTGACGGCACGCCAGAGAACAGAAAACGGCCATAGAAAGCCCTATAGAAAGATGAAAATGCAGTCTCGTATCCGAGGCGGCCGGTGGCTTTCGTTGCCCCTGGCGGCTTTGCTGGCAGTGATTTTGGCGAGTTGTTCCGCGGGTGGAAGCGGTTCGGGGCTTGCCTCCGAGGGCGGCATTGGTGGTAGCGGCATCTCCGTTGGACCGATCTCCTCCTTTGGCAGCGTGTTTGTCAACGGCGTTCGTTACGACACGGAAAAGGCCGAAATATTCATCGACGGTATGCCGGCCACGACCGCAGAGCTGCGTGTGGGGATGCGTGTGCGGGTAGCGGGCTCATTGAACGCGGATGGCGTTTCAGGCAGCGCGTCTTCCGTGCGCTTCGATAGCGACGTGCTTGGTTTCTTGGAATCCGTCGATTTCAACGCGCAGCAGCTGGTTGTACTGGGGCAGCGCGTCCAGATCGACGATTTGACGGTGTTCGGCGGCTTTCTCTCCCTGGCGGATCTTCGCACCGGCGACCGGCTGCGAGTCAGCGGATCCAGGAATGTCGGCGAGACCGTGCTGGCCAGCCGGGTCGAACGGCTAGTTGCCGGTGAGGCGGTAGCTGTGCTCGGCATCGTCAGCCAGTTGGATTTGGCGGCCAGCCGGTTCACGATTGCCGGTCAATCGGTTGCGTACGTTTCCGCCGGGGTATTGGACCTGCCCGGCGGTGCGCCGACAGCAGGGCAACGACTGCTGGTCGAAGGCGTGCTGCAGCAGGATGTGCTGGTCGCCTCCCGACTGACCGCCCGCCCCGTGGACGCCGGCGGGGTTGTCGGTGAGTCGCTTGACCTGTCCGGGGTGATCACGCGCTTCCAGTCGGTGCAAGACTTCGATGTGGACCGGCAGGTGGTCAGGATCGACAACGCCACCGTCTTTGAGGAAGGTGTTGTCGCGGACCTGGCTCTTGGCAAGCGAATACAGGTGCAGGGACTGTTCGGTCAGGATGACGCGCTGCTCGCAAGCCGCATCGAGTTCCGCGACGCCAGTTCCGGTCGTGGCGGGATCGGAGAAGTGGAACTGCGCGGGGCGATCGCCAGGGTCGATTCACAAGCCGGATCTGTGACCTTGTTGGGCAACGAGGTAGTTGTGGATAACCTGACGGTGCTGGACGACGTGCAGCAGGAATCTGCCACCTTCCGCCTTGGCGACCTTGTACAGGGCGAGGCGGTGGAGGTGCGCGGCTATATAAGGAGCAGCGATGGCCGTATCGTTGCCGAGCGTTTGGACCGTGAGGGGCAGGTTGTCGGGGCTCAGGAGGTCAAGCTGGAAGGTATGGCTACCAATCTGGATGCTTCCAACCGGAGTTTCACCCTGCTCGGGGTGCCGGTAGTGGCAACCCCGGATGCGCGGTTGACAGACGCTGACGATGTGCCTCTTGCCGCTGTGATTTTCTTTGAGCGGCTGGCGGCGGGTGCCCGCGTTGAGGTGGAGGGCCTGCTGGTAGGGGATACGGTGTTTGCCTCAGAGCTTGAGTTGCAAGAGAGCGGGGGGCAGCAAAGCGAAGACACTGAGGATGGCGCGACCGACGATTCGGTGAGCCCGGGAGACGTGGATGATGCCGACAGCCCGGAACAGCCCGATGTGGCAGATGACGCTGACGATCCAGGGCAGTCTGGCGATTCCGGGACGCAGGATGAGTCGGAGGAAGATTCTGGCGATGTGGATGAGTCCGGGGGCGACTCCGGTGATGTTGGGGAGCCGGAAGACGAGCCTGATGACAATTCCGGCGATTCCGGGCAGTCGGACGAGTCGGAGGGTGACTCCGCTGGTTCTGATGAAATGGAAGAGGTCGACGAATCCGAAGAGTCGGAAGAGGGCGAGTCAGACGAAGAAGACCAGCCGGAGGAATCGGATGAGCAAGATGAGCCGGAGGAAGCAGACGAAGAGCACGAGCCGGAAGACGGTAGTCAGTAAGTCCCGTTGTCGGCCCGGGTGTCCCCTGGCAAAGCGCGAAAGTGTCGTGTGCCGCTTTGGATTGGGATAGCCGAGTCGGCGACCTCTCCGGGGCGGCTCCGTGTGTGTGGTTCCGTGGTAATTCTTATGCAGGCATATCAAAGGTTTATATTGTGTGCGCGGTTTTCCTGGATTTGCGCCGTTCTTCCTCCGGTTGGGAGGGAAGCGAGGCGGATCGGACGCGTGTAAAACCTTGACCCCTGCAAGGGCATCACGCAAAATGCCCGCACTTTTTCCCCCGCTGATCGTCTGATAGTCCCCCTCCGCCCGAGCCGAATAGCAGCGCTGTAGCGGGCGAGTGGTCTGCCGGGGACGGTTTCTTTTCTGGACGAGGGCTCCGGCAACCGCGCCGGTCGCCTCGGCCTGCATTCTTGTAGTGACTACAATTCGGGAGTTGACCGGATGAGCGACAAAGGCGTGGACAAATCGAAACGCCGTTTCCTGACCGCCGCGACAACCGTCGTGGGCGCCGTCGGGGTCGGTTTCGTGGCCGTCCCGTTCTTGGCTTCCTGGAAGCCTAGCGCCCGTGCACGGGCGGCCGGTGCGCCGGTAACGGTGGATATCAGCAAACTCGAACCGGGCCAATTGATCCGGGTGGAATGGCGCGGAAAGCCAGTTTGGGTACTCAAACGCACGGACGAAACCCTCAAAGACATCACCACCCTGGACGATGCGGTCCGCGATCCCGGTTCGGACGAATCCGAGCAGCCAGCGGATTGCAAAAACGAGTATAGATCAATCAAGGAGCATGTGTTCCTGGCGGTCGGCATCTGTACCCACCTGGGATGCTCTCCCACCTTCCGTCCGGAAATCGCGCCGGCGGATCTCGGGCCGGAATGGAAGGGCGGTTTCTTCTGTCCCTGTCACGGTTCGCGTTTCGACCTGGCTGGCCGGGTGTTCAAGGGCGTTCCGGCGCCGCTGAACCTGGTGATCCCGCCCCATCGTTACATTGATTCCAACACCATTCTGGTCGGCGAAGGGGGCGCAGCCTGATGAGCAACGTCATGACCAACCTGGTCACCTGGATCGACCAGCGTTTTCCGATGACCAAGGTGTGGAACGAACACCTGGCTGAATACTACGCACCGAAGAACTTCAATTTCTGGTATTTCTTCGGCTCTCTGGCGCTGTTGGTGCTAGTCAATCAGATCCTCACCGGCATCTGGCTGACCATGCATTACAAGCCAGACGGCGAGCTGGCCTTTGCCTCCGTCGAATACATCATGCGTGACGTGGATTGGGGGTGGTTGCTGCGCTACATGCACTCCACCGGCGCCTCGGCGTTTTTCGTCGTCGTCTACCTGCATATGTTCCGCGGCCTGATGTACGGCTCCTATCGCAAGCCCCGCGAACTGATCTGGCTGTTTGGCATGGTCATCTACGTCGCCCTTATGGCCGAAGCCTTCATGGGTTACCTGCTGCCTTGGGGTCAGATGTCTTATTGGGGCGCTCAGGTCATTATCTCGCTGTTCGGTGCCATACCGGTGGTGGGTGAAGACCTCACCCTGTGGATTCGCGGTGACTACGTGGTCTCGGACGCCACCCTCAACCGTTTCTTCGCCCTGCACGTCATCGCACTGCCCCTGGCCATCGTCGCCCTGGTTTTCGTGCACATCGTCGCTCTGCACAAGGTCGGCTCCAACAATCCCGACGGTGTGGAGATCAAGAAAAACAAGGGGGCCGATGGCAAGCCCGTGGATGGTATTCCCTTCCATCCTTACTACACCGTCAAGGATATTGTCGGCGTCGGGGTGTTTCTGATCGTGTTCTGCGCCGTCATCTTCTTCGCCCCCGAGCTGGGTGGCTATTTCCTGGAGCACGATAATTTCGTGCCTGCCGATCCCCTGAAGACGCCGGAGCACATCAAGCCGGTCTGGTATTTCACGCCGTTCTACGCCGTGTTGCGCGCCGTGCCCGATAAATTCGGTGGTGTCGTTGCCATGGGTGCCGCCATCGCCGTGCTGTTTGTGCTGCCTTGGTTGGATCGGGGTGAAGAGGCCGCCAAGTCGACTCGCTACCGTGGCATGATCTGGCGCATTGCCCTGACGGTTTTCGTGATCAGCTTCGTGGCGTTGGGCTATCTGGGCATGCAGCCGGCCACCCCGGTTCTGACCAATCTGGCCCGGTTGTTTACCGTGCTCTATTTCCTCTTCTTCCTGGCGATGCCGTTCTACACCAGGATGGACAAGACCAAGCCGGTTCCGGAAAGGGTGACGTCGTAATGAAAAAACTAATTGCAGCTTTTCTACTGGCGACCTTGCCGGTGATGGCATCCGCCAGCGGTGGAAACGTGCACCTGGAAAAGGCCAATATCGACCTTTCCAACCAGGCATCCTTGCAGAATGGGGCGAAGTTGTTCGTCAACTACTGCCTGAGTTGTCATTCCGCCTCCTATATGCGCTACAGCCGCATGGCGGCGGACCTGGGCATGACCGAGGCCCAGGTGGAGCAAAATCTCATGTTCACCACCGATAAGGTGGGCGAGACCATGAAGGTTGCCATGGCTGGCAGCGACGCCAAAAACTGGTTTGGCACCAAGGTGCCGGACCTGTCGGTGATCGGGCGCTCCCGCGGTGCGGACTGGTTGTATTCCTATCTGCTGGGGTTCTACCTGGATGACAGCCGTCCCTTCGGTGTCAACAACATCGTGTTTCCCGATGTGGGCATGCCCCATGTGTTGGGCGATCTGCAGGGCTGGCAGAAGCCGGTGTATGTCACCAAAACCGGTCCGGAGGGCAAAACTCACGAGGTCCTGGATCATTTGGAGCTCGCTCAGGCCGGCTCACTCTCGGAACCGGAGTACAAGCGCGCTGTGCGTGACTTGGTTGCCTACCTGGTGTATATGGGCGAACCGATTCAATTGCACCGTTACGGTATCGGCGTCTGGGCGATTTTGTTCCTGCTGGTGTTCACCGTGCTGGCCTACCTCATGAAGAAGGAATTCTGGAAGGATATCCATTGAGGCTGGTGTTTTTCTGATCTGGCGGGTACGCCTGTCCGACCGGCACTGATGTCGGTAGGGCAGGCGTGCGTCAGAGCGCGGTGCGAGGTTCGTGAGCGCATGGCCCGTCGGCCGGGTGAAATGATATACTTGGCGGTCTCGCCAGCGGTGGACAAGGCATCCTCTCTGTTCTCCTGACAAGGCCGGCTTGTTCAAACCCATCGGACAAACTCCTTTCAAGTAAGGCTTGGCGGAGCACCGGCAGAAGGGAAACCCGTCAGGCAGGGAGTGCTTTACGGCGAAGGGGGCAAGGCGCGGGGCGACCGGCCTTTTATTTCAGATGGGTATTTCTGGATTGGAGAGTTTCTGCCGATGGCAGTGGTTACCAACAAGCGGTCTGTGATGACCCTGTTTTCCGACTCCGTATGCCCTCGTTCCCACGCGGTGCGTTTTGTCTTGGCGGAGAAGAACGTCACCTTTGAAGTGGTGGACGTGGATCCCGACAACAAACCCGAAGATCTCATCGATCTCAATCCCTACAATTCCGTCCCGACCCTGGTGGACAGGGACTTGGTTTTGTACAACGCACGTGTAGTGATGGAATATCTGGACGAGCGTTTTCCCCATCCTCCCTTGTTGCCCGTGGACCCGGTCAATCGTGCCCGTGCGCGTTTGTATGTGCATCGCATCGAATATGACTGGTATACGTTGGTTGACGAGCTGGGTAGCAGCGACAAGAAGGCGGCCAAGGCGCGTAAACAGTTACGTGAAAGTTTGCTGGCAACGGCCCCGATATTTGATGCCAAGCCGTTTTTCATGAGCGACGAGTTCTCGCTGGTGGATTGCTGGATGGCACCCATATTGTGGCGTCTGCCCAGTTATGGCATTGAGTTGCCCAATCAGGCGCGGGCCTTGCAGGAATACGGTGCCCGGCTGTTTGCCATGGAATCCTTCCGCGCCAGCCTCACCGAGGCGGAAAAAGACATCCGCGATCGGGCTGCCTGAACCTTTCGAAGCCGTGCAGTCGTCTGCGGAAATGACGTCCAACCGGCCCTATCTGGTCAGGGCCATCTACGAATGGATTGTGGATAACGGCCTCACTCCGTATCTGCTGGTGGACGCCTCTTTTCCCTATACCGAGGTTCCGCAGCAGTTCGTTCAAGAGGGGCGGATCGTACTCAATGTACGGCCCGAGGCCGTGCGCGGTATGGATCTGGGTAATGAATGGATAAGCTTCAATGCCCGATTCAGCGGCAATCCCACCGATGTGCGTGTGCCGGTTGAGGCCGTATTGGCGATCTACGCCAGGGAGAATGGCCAGGGCATGGCCTTTCCGGATATCGAAGGCGGCGCTCCTCCACCTGCCCCCAACCCGACGCCGGGTTCCAAAGGGGGTAAGGGTGGCCCCAAGTTGAAGCTCGTCAAATAATTTGGATGACCTCTGGTCAAGGGTGATTTTTTGCCGATGCTGATATTGATGCGGCCGATTTAGCCCATCAGCATTTGTCTCGCGCTCTCGATCTGTGCCGCTTCGGTGATGATAAACTCCGGTGAAACGCCCAGTCGCTCATAGGCGCTGACTTCTTCCGGTGGCGGGATATCGGGGTCCGATTCCCGCATCCGCTGATGTTGTGCCACCAAAACCACGTCGCAATAGTCCGGGTCCATGCCTGGGTCACGGGTCCATTCTTCCGATTCCATTGCCACGCGAATCAACTCACCGGAGAACGACCAGGTTCGCAGTAGCTGCCCACTCACATGTGGGCGCAGCTCACACATGATGCGCTCCAGCAAATCCGGTCTTGCCACTACCTCTGGATAGACGTCGGCGTAGGTGAGTATCGGCAGGCAGCCGAGATCATGCAGAACGCCGGCGACCATGGCGTGTTCGGGGTGTATGCGTTTGTTTCCCGAAAGCTTTGCCACCACTAGCCCGCAAATCTCACCGAGCCA
>JAGRGI010000125.1 GCA_020445565.1 Chromatiales bacterium | reverse complement strand
GGTGGGTGTCTCGTTTCTCCGTTTTTCGGCCCCGGAAAATCCAGAACAGTGTTCACACTGAAACCGGAATCGGTGTTCATGATGAGCCGGAATACGCACGTACAAAGGGAAAATCGATCACTGCCGCGTAGGCAGCTCAGAAAAAGTGATCGGGCTGTCCACTCAGGACCGGGTCGCTCACTGCCGCGCAGGTGGTGGAGCGTGGTCTTGTTACCAGGTCAGATTTGCTCTTTATGTGAAACCTCACGAAGGAGCGCGATGGCCTGCTGGAGGGATTCGCTCGTAGCCTCCCTTGGAAACACCATGTAGGCTGGATGTGGAAACTCCGGCGCTGAGGAAACTTGATAGAGACGGCCCTCTTGGATCAGAGAGCGCGCCATGCGTATCGGAAGAAAACATGAACCGCCGTTGGCCATGATCAACTGAATTCCCAGCCAGCCGATATTCACAACCTGGGGCGGCCGCGCCAAGTCGGGGAAACTCTCCTGGTGCTTGGCGTAAAAACCCGGCCCCCACTCGACATACACATAGTCGTCCCCCGGCCAACGGGTGTCGGGATCCGTACTGACCATCACGAGAGTCTCGTCGAACAAATACTCGACGATTAGGCCAGGGGCGTGACTGGGGGTGTACATGACCCCGATATCGAGTGTCCCTTCGACCAACCTTCGCATCAGGTCCTCCTCGAACCCTATTTCGCTGCGAATTGAGACGTCCGGCGCTGTTTGGCGCATCCGTCCCACCCACCTCGGAAGGAAATCCTCCCAGAGCGCAATTCGTCCCCCGATCCGTATCGTGGCGCGGTAACGACTGGGAAGCCCTACGTCGTGCCGCGCCTGTTCAACGGTCAGCACCAGGGTTTTCGCGTGCTGAAGAAACCGTTTTCCTGCAGTGGTCAAGCTGGCGCCAGCGCGGTTTCGTACAAACAACTGGGCGCCGAGTTCGGTTTCCAGATTCTGCACACGCGCGCTGACCGTGGACTGGGTTACGTACAAGCGTTTGGCCGCTTCGAGAAAACTGCCATGTGCCGCAATGGCAAGGAAAGTTTTTGCCTGTTCAATGTCCATCTTGGTGCGCATCCGCATTTAATGTTTAAAATAACGATATAAACAACCAATAAATATCGCTTGTCGAATATTATATCGCACCAATAAGATGCGTCCATGCACCAATATTGGAGTTTCGCATGCTTCGAGGTTTCCTGCGTCTTGCCGCAATCCGCCCCCCTTGGTTCGCTTGCGCACAACCGGGTACCGGGATTTGTACGGGGCCGGACCGTCGTAACCGCTGCGCCTGTCAAGCAGGGAAAGAAATCATTCGCGTTGGTTCGGGTGCCAAGGGCCACCACGAAGACCTGGAAGGCACAAAGGAGACTAGCGATGCACAACTGGTTTAATGCTGTGGGCCGCCTGGCGGGGATCGGAGAAGATCGCTCCGGGCACTTGGAAAAATGGGTCTCGGCACTTGGCGGTCTTGTCGGTGTGGGCGCGGTGCTGCTGATCAGCCAGATGGAACTAGGGCTCAGTGCTGCCGCTGGATTAGTTGGCTCCATGGGCGCATCGGCCGTGTTGTTGTTTGCGGTCCCACATGGTCCGCTTTCTCAGCCATGGGCCGTGTTTGGTGGTCATGTGATTTCTGCGGTCGTTGGGGTTTCCTGTGCCCAAGCGATACAGGATCCAACCGTCGCGGCTGCTGCGGCGGTCGCTCTCGCCATTGGTGCGATGCACTATTTCCGCTGCATTCATCCTCCAGGTGGCGCCACGGCACTTAGCGCTGTGGTCGGCGGCGATGCAGTCCACCAGCTTGGTTTTCAGTTTGTCCTGACGCCCGTACTGCTGAATGCCGTCACCATTCTGCTGGTTGCGCTGGTGTTCAACGCGCCATTCGCCTGGCGCCGCTACCCCGCCGCTTTGGCGCGGAGCCCAACAAATGGCAGGGGGCGCGTTTCCAATAACGGTAACCCGGTGGAGGTACGTCATGAGTAACCGCCCCAAAATCAAGCCAGTTCTTCAAGACTACCAACGCGCGCTGCAAAGCATGGATACCTTCATCGATGTCGACGCCAACGACCTGAAAGAGCTCGCCGAGAGGGCAGTCCACTTCGCGGCACAGAGGTCAAACGAATCCATCGCTATCGCTGGGATTATGAGTCATCCGGTCCGCACGGTACACCCGCAGACCACGATGTCGGAAGCGGCGCACATGCTGGTCAGCGAGCGGATCAGCGGCGTGCCCGTGGTAGACGATTCCGGGAGGTTGGTGGGGGTCCTCACGGAAGCGGATTTTCTAAGAGGCTTGGGCGTTCCGACACACCAGCCGACCCACAATCTTTGGCAGACCCTTGAAACCTTGTTCACCCATTTATCGCATCACGGCGACCTGGAGGGGCCAGATGACCCTGTGTCAGATCATATGGCGCGCGATGTGGTGTGCGCATCCACCAATCAGAACATCGACGATGTTATAGGGCTGATGAAGCAGCACCGCGTAAAGCGGGTTCTGGTCTGTGACGATGAGCGGAAGGTGCTGGGTATGGTTACCAGATCAGATCTGGTGCGCATTTTCTTTGACCGTTACACCAAGGGTAACCCGACATTATAGCCATATCGAACATCCGCTTCAGGTCAAGAGACGACTATCGATTTTGTTTCCGCCGGGCAGCTGTTTGGTGAACTGGGCATGTTCTCAGGCACGGGGTATCCATTCAGCGCAACAGCATTGGCAGCGGGGGAGGCCATTGCCTTCGATTGCTTTCAATTCAATCGCTTCATGTACGCCAAACCAGGAATGACCTGGACGATGCTCGGCTCCCTGAGCAGGTGATTGGTCCGCACGTTCGATCAGGTGGATACCTTGAAGGGAAACAGCGCGGAATTGAAGGTGGCTTCCTATCTGCTGCGTGTCGACCGCCAAAGTCGCGAGAACAGGCTATGGGAACTACCGCTAAGGCGCAGTGATTTGGACAACTTTCTCGGTGTTCAAGCAGAAACATCTTGCCGCATTCTGGCCAAATATCGACTGGGTCCAAGATATCGCGAAGAATTCGAGCGACACCTATGGGAGTCGCCGTAGGAAGAAGGCGCTGAATGTGCTGAATTTACTGGGCTACCCAGTGAGTCGCGGAAAAGCCCGGAAACTGATGCGAGAGGCGAAGGTGCAGGTGCAGGTGGGTATTTCGGCGAAGGTGACCGGTCATTTCGGGGATCGTGACCCGCCAATTGGTGGGTGTCTCGTTTCTCCGCATGAAATCGCAGTCTGTCACAGGCACTTCTTGAAGTACGCCACGCTGATCCACAGCATTGCTGCGAGCCCTAGGGCGAGCGGCGGCCTATCCATCGCGGATCGATCGGGAACCAGGTAGAGGAACAGCGGAGCTGCCGGCCAGGAACCCCTGACTGAGTTCCCTACCTGCGACCGAACTTCGATCCCGCCTTCCCTGGCGTACTGTGGTTGCTTTCAGAAAATTCCTACCTAGCGGCGACTATCCGGCGTTTTCTTCACCGGCTGCCAGGTGTGTCCAGATTTAGTCGTTGGGGGTAGTGGTTTGTTGTCGGCAACGGTGGCGAAGTTCGGTTTCACTCCACCCTTTGGCCCTATTTCTTGGTAGATTCCGCCTTGCTTACCGACGTTAGTTCCAGGTTTATAGGATTTGCGCATTTCAATAGCCTCTATGAGTTCATTGACGGAAAACCAATTATGGTTTACGTTACGTATTAAAATGTAAAACTGTAAACCTGCGGAGTCAAGCGCATGATCGGTGTTCGCCTCCGGCTGGCCAGGAAGAAGGCGGGTTTTTCCCTGCGTAGGCTTGCTGACGCCCTCAATGGGCGGGTTTCTGCCCAGGCGATCGGAAAGTATGAACGCAATGAGATGACCCCCAGTTCGGGGGTCTTGCTCGCGCTTGCCCAGACGCTGGACGTTTCGCTTTCTTACTTGATGGATGCCCAGGGTCTGTCACTCAGTGGCGTGGATTTTCGCACCAAGGCGAATACCAGCGCCCGTGATCGCGCTCAGGTTGAGACCGAAGTGATTGAGTGGATCGAGCGCTATTTACAGGTCGAACGAGTCCTGGAGCTGGATAGCTCGGAGTGGCGTAATCCTCTGGATATTCCGCGGCGCTTGCAGCGGATCGATGATGCCGAACTCCTGGCGGAAGACGTAAGGACGCGGTGGGGTCTTGGTGGGGATCCGATTCCAAACGTCACCGAGCTTCTGGAGGAACAGGGGCTCAAGGTGCTGATCACCCAGTTGCCTCAACGCGTGTCGGGTTTCACCTGTCTGGTCAATCGTGACGATGAAGGAGAGGCCCTTCCGGTGATTGTGGTGAACGGGCGGTTTTCACTGGAACGTCGGCGTCTGACTCTGCTCCACGAACTGGCTCATCGGGTAATGGATCCGGCGGACCTTTCCGAAAAAGACGAAGAAAAGGCCGCTACTCGGGTTGCTGGTGCGTTGTTGATGCCACGTGATCACTTGATTCGCGAGGCGGGACGATGGCGCAATCGACTGGGTTATCGGGAGATCATGGATCTGAAGCACCTCTATCAAGTTAGCGGCGCGGCATTGTTGGTTCGCTTGCGAGACATTGGTGTAATCACTAGTGAGACCCTGACCTATGCCTTTCAGTCGGTCGCGCGAGGATGGCGAACCGAGGAACCGGAACCCCTCGAAGGCTCGGATTTGTGTGGGCAGATCGAAAGGCCGCAGCGTCTTGAACGCCTGTGCTACCGCGCCCTGGCCGAAGGGCTGATCTCGTCGGCGAAGGCGGCTGAACTGTTGCGCTGTTCTGTCGAGGCTGTTGATGCCGGGATGAAGGGGCCTGGTTAGCTTTATGCGGGTAATCGTCAGCGACAGCAGTTGCTTGATCGATCTGCGCAAGGCTGCCCTGTTGGATGCCATCGGCGGGCTGCCCTACGAGGTCGTTATCCCTGATACCCTGTTTGAGGAAGAGCTGCTGAAGTTCACCGTGGCGGAAAAGTCTCTGCTGTTGCGGATCGGACTGGAAAAGGTCGAGCTGCCCGGAGAGGGCGTTCAGCGAGCCCGAACATTGATGAGACATCACCCTGGGCTATCGATCCATGATTGTTTTGCTCTGGCTCTCGCTGAGCGTACGGAGGGGAGTATCCTGCTGGCTGGCGATGGGCGCCTGCGTGCGGTCGCCGACAAGTACAAGCAGGAGGTTCGGGGCGTGTTGTGGATCTTGGACAAAATGGATGCGTCGGCGACCGCCTCGCCTGCTCGGTTGTTAGGGGCGCTGGAGCTGTTCGCCAGCGATCCTGCGGTTTTTCGCCTCCCGGCCCGGGAGGTGCAAGTCCGCCTGAGACGATTTAAGGCGATCGTGGATCGCCTCGGTCAATAAGCCAGAGTCAAGGACCGCACGTTTCTTGCTGTCTGGTCGTGACCGCAGAATTCTCAGAGAGTGGCATAGTTGGAGCGCTGGATGAACGATAACATCGACGAGTTAGTCCGTGAGGCGGATAAACTTCGCAGCCGGCCCTATGGTGAGGATCGCACCCATGTCGATGACATGTTGACCGTGATCGATCGCATATTGACTGATCCTGGTGTCTGCCGCGCCGATATCCACCGACTGGAGGACGTGCGCGAGCGATTGTTGGCGCACAAAAGCACCTCTCACCCACAGCGTTTTCCCGGGGCATGTGCGGGAGGATGATCTTCGCTGGTGGCCAATTCTTGGTGATCGTGAAGCCCCAGTATAACCGGCGTACCAAGACGATTTGCTCCACGATCTAGGATTGGCGCTGTCACAGGTACTTCTTGAAGTACGCTACCCCGACCCACAAGGTCGCCGACAGTCCCAAAGCGAACGGCGGCAGTATCCACCGGGGGTCGGTTGGGAACCACGGCGCAAGGTAGAGGAACAACAGGGCGCCGGCGAGGAACCGGTGAATCGCTTTCGCCCGGTGATAGACGAACCCCCGGGAAGGCTCCACGGCCAGTCGGCGGCGATGTCTGATCAGGATTCCGTCGGCGATGGCCGCGAGTCCGGCAAGCAGGAAGACCGGTAAGGTGGCGGCCACCATGCCGAGGCGCAGGCCGATGATCTGCACGCTGGCGGCGATCGATCGGAGCACCGGCTTGACGGCCTGTGCCGGCGTTTCCACAACGGTTCGCAAGTTTTCGGTCGGTGGCGGCTTTCGATCCAAAAGCGATTGCAGTCCGGGGGCGACGAACATCGCCTTGTAGGTCGCGTCCATCACTATTTGCGCCGTCTTGACCCGTTCCCCGCCGCGAAGAAGCGTCGAGATAAGGAGTGCCTCCTCTTTCAGCGTCGTTTCCAGTGCTGCCGGCCCGTGGTCTGCCAATGGCCACCAGGCGTAGGTCTGATGCACGGCCAGCGCCGCAATCGCGGCGAAGATGGGCAGGACGATCCAGCGTGGCCAGGGGAGGGCCGAGAGGCCGCCATGCCCAGGGTTGGATTTGTTCATGCCGCTGTTCCCCAGCGCTCGCGTAGGCGTGCGCCGATGTCCTTCAAACCTTTAGGCTCCAGCGGGTCTCGCTCTGCCATGGGCAGCCGGACCTTGTAGAGCCGCCCGCCGTCGATCATGGCGAACGCCTGTCCAACGGGCAGGCGGATCAGGTCTGCCGGCGACAGCAGTTCCGCCTTGGGTTGTTCGCTTACCCGCGTTGCGTTCTGAGCCTGGAAATCGACGGGGTTGCTGGGATCGTTGTTGTCGGTTTCGCGAGACTCGTCGATCCGCGTGAACACACGGGCTGAAACCAACTGATCCGTAATCAGTTTGGCCGTTTCTTCGGTGCGTACCCGCATGGCTATGATGTTGTTCCAATTGTCCAAGAGCTGCCCTGCCTTCGCCACACTCCCCAGGCCGGCCTCCAGATCTTTCTTCGACTGGGTGTAGGAGGTGACGCGAAATCCCGCACCACGGGCCATGTTCAGCAACGGCACATACTCGGGACCCACGATTCGGGACAGTTCGTCGGTGTGCAAGTTGACGATCGGAGGAGTCTGCCTATTGCCGGAAACTGTTGGCAGGCCGCCGAAGGCACCGTGCTTGTACAGGTGGCCGGCCATGCTGGTAAGGTCCGCCAACATCGTTGCCCCCACCGCATCGGCGACCTCGGAATCGGTCAGCGCATCCAGCCCGACGTAGACGATCTCCTGACCTCGAATCACCTTGTCCCACTCTAGGATTGGGCGCTTGTCTGCGGCATCGCCATAGTTGGGCGCCAGGAGCTGGCCGACTTTTCCGGTCGTCAGCTTCTGCATCAGGGGAAGGAGATTCCCCGTCAGTTTGTCGTAGTGGGACTTGTCATGGTCGAAGATGCCCTTGAGTCCTTCGCAAACGTCGTCGTAGTAACCGTGTTCCCGGTAGTACCAAACCAATGCGGCCGCGTGACGGTCTCGGCCCTGGTGTTGCCGCGGCAGGCGTTTAGCCCATTCCGGGTCGCGCTCGGCCTGTGTCACCGTGGTACGCCAATCGGCTGGGGCATTGCGGTCCAGCCAATGCTCGAAGTAGTCGATCAATAGCGGGTCGACATCCGTGACGTAGCGTGGGATGGCGCGATAGTCCGGTTTGCCGCCCAAGGCCACCAGGGCACGCGACACCGTGTTCACGAAGCGCCAGGCAAACTCCCTGAACGCGGCGCTATTGCCCTCGCCCGGTAGCTGGTTCGCTATGCGGGTCGCGACCTCGGTGATGCGATTGAACCGGCCGGTCGGATTGTATCGCTCGCTGATCTCCGGAAAACCGAGGTGGACGATGTGGAGCTTGTCGAGCTTGTCGGCACGGACGGCTTCCGCCCACATGCGAAACAGCAGATCCAGATCGCCCTTGGGGTCGATCACGATGACGCAATCCCCCCGCCGAATATCCTGTGTTACCAGCAACTCCGCCAGCCGGGTCTTTCCCACCCCGGTGGTGCCGAGCACGAGCATGTGTCCCTGGCGTGCCTTGAGGTTCATCCAGAGCGGATGTTCGTCTTCCAATCCGACGCCGTGCAGAAGCCCATCGCCTCCCACATCCGGCAGGGGCCTGACGGGGTTCCACCACCGCTGGGCTTGTGTCCCATCGCGCAACCAGCGTAACCAATGCGTCGCTTCGGACGCCCGTTCGCTGGTCCGCTCGAACTGTCGCGCCAGACGATAGAGTCGGCCCGGTTCCAAGAGGCGACGCACCTTCGGGTCGCGGGCCTCCACCAAGCGTTGAACATGGTGCTGACCCCACTCGAAACCCCGGCCGAGATACAGCCCCTGCTGGGACCAGGGCAGGTACCTTGCCGCGGCCGAGAATCGTGGCAGGCGCCGGAGTCGGCGGCGGTAACTCACGATTCGCCATCCCTCCCATGCCCGCCAGATGCCGAGTGCAGCGAACGCCCAGCCGAATTGCCTGGCCAGGTCTGGCGGTAGCGGCCAGGCCGGCTCGCGACCGACAGGCCAGGTCCACAACAGCAGGCCCGCAACCGACAGGTGGACCAGGGTCGGGCCGAACTCCCAGGCCCGCCGGAGTCGATTGTCGAAGTAGTTCGCCACATCGCTACTCGGCAAACAGACCGGCGAGAGACCGTACCAGGCCCTCCTGTAAGGCCGGTTTGGCGTCGTCAAAGTCGAGATTCGCTTGATTGGCCGTGGATACGATGCGGGTTCGATAGGTCTTCCAGTTTCCGGTACCGCCGGATACCTGTTGGCTGTAGGTGGCGCTGGACCCCTGGGCGGCTTCGACCTGAAGTGACTCCGAAACGACCTCTCCGACACCGGGTCGCTCCCGAATCTGTATGTCGGTGACCATTCGGTAGACGGTGTCGTCAACCAGCGCATCGCCTATCAATTCCGCGGCGGCGCCGAGCAGACCCGCCGCCGCCAGCTCCCGACCGCCCCCGCCAAGGGCGGCGGCGGTCAGAACGCCTCCGACGGCGCCGCCGAAGCCGGCGTCCAGGATCAACTCCGCGCTTCGAAGATCGCTTTTAGCCACCTGAAGCACGTTTACCTGGAGCATGAACTGAGCCGTAACGGGGTCGTTCGAGATCCGGTATCCCGCCTGGCCGAGCCTGGACTCCAGCTCCGGCCGCAGTCGGTCCAAGTCCTGGTCACTGGTGTTTCTGACGCTGAGGTAGAGAATCTGTCGATCCGCCGATACGGGCTCCAGGAATATCGTCTCGCTCCTCTGGGTCTGGACATCGAGATCGCGTTTCTTGACCGCCGTCTGGACTGCGCCGCAGCCTGCCAGGGTGACGGCAAGAAACACGGATAAAAGTGCGGGGAAGAGTCGAATTGGCATGAAGAGACCTTCCATATAGGTGTGGTGAGCATTAAGGAGGGCATCCGATCCGCTCGCTGGTTGGGAGGGGTTGCCCATCGTTTGCCTTGGTGAGGCTTGGGCATTGGTACAGTTGCTGTGGGCTATCGCTCAACCGGTAAATGCACCTTCCTCGCGTACAGTTTCGCCGCGCAGGCCGGAAGTTCACACTTGGTGTGCCGGGGGTTATCGGATGGCGGAGTAGGGGCAGGCGCAGCAAGCTGCTGGTGGATTTGGGTGAGACGGGGGGTTATTCTCTATATTTACGGTTATTTGCAAGAGGAAAGCACGCAAGATCATTTTCGGTCTCGACCCAAAGCGGAGGTCGAAAATCGTTAAGAAGCCGGAATGGCAGAGTACCAAGCGCGAAAATGGCGCTCGTGGCATCATTACACGGCCTTGGTTTCCCTGGCCCAGCTTGTTCATGACCGAAGAGCGCGAACGGTACAAAGAGGAGTTCCCGTTACTCAGTTGCAACGACATCGAACAATTGCTGTGAGCTTACCTTCCGCGACGGGGCATCGATCCCTGCGAGGCCGCACGACAAGAAATCCCGCCAACAAGCCTGACCCTTCTCCGGGATGCAGACGAATTTCAGGTTGCCGCGTAGTCATCAATCGCGGCCATAACTTCAGCGAGTTTGTCGACCAGCTTTCGCTTGTCGAAGTAATCGCGATACGCCCTGCCGGCGTTCTCCAGCAACTCGTCGTAATAGACGATCCTGGCATTCTGTATGCTCAGGGTTTGAATTGCGCGGTCCTTTGACGCTGGGTCGCGCACGTCCGTCGGCTGCTTCCCCAAGAGCACGACAATCTCCACGGGTTCGTGGGTATTCCCTTGAGCATCAAGAAGGCGCTGCATCCCTGTTCTGTACTTGTCTACCTGGGGCAGCAATTCCGATATCACGGACACAGTCCGCTCCGGCCGCTTCAACTCAATGATGACATGTTGGCCCGCGGTCTTCCTGTACGCGATGTCCAGCCGCCCTCTGCGCTCTTCCTCTGTCAAGTTCGCATCGACTTCCTTAAACATCTTCACGACACGGGTCTCCATGAACTCGGTCCCTTCGGCCCGCTCCCATGCTGGATCCAACAACCAAAGGTGCTCGAACAGATATTGCTGAATCACCTTCTCCAGCGCGTTCTCGTCCACCTTTACCTGGAGCGTTTCGATCACTTTCACGCGTTGGTGCACAATCTGCCCGTAGAGGTTCGCTTCCAGGTTGTCGAGTTCCCGAAATATCTCCAGCGCTGCCGGCAGATTCTCGTCGTCAATGGCATCCAGCGCCTCCAGGTTCTCGTTCGCGCGATAGAATTCGAATCCCAGGACTGCTATTTTTATTAGTTGTTTCTGATCCTTCTCATCATCCTGTCGGATGCGATTTACCTTTCCGAGCCATTTCGCCGCCTTCTTCTTGTTGGCGGACGATAAACCATCCATCCAATCCTTTACGGCAGGTATCTCCATCGCACGGCGCGTCCCCGCCTCCGTCCGCCATTCCGCCCATCTCCCTTGGATATGTTTCAACTCGTTGCCGAGAAACTGCTTGAGCTTCTGATAGCGGGGATCATCCTCGACGATACTCTGACGACTGCTGGTGGCTGCGTCGTCATCCTTATCTGTACCTTTTCCATTGTAGGTATCCAAACTGTCGAAGCGTAGCTCACCAATGAGATACGATGCATAGACACCACGTTCCGAGAAGTCGTCGAGCATGTTCTCCTGTGCCATCTTCCCCCGAACGAAGATAGCGATACGATTGAGGTTCTCACCGTCGTCGTCCTTTAGCTGACCCGATTCCGCCACGGTACCCAGCCATCCAGAGACTTTGATCTCGGCGTTCAAGGCGGAGCCTGACCGATCCTCTTGGTTCTGTTGGTTTATGCACAGACGCTGGATTTCGGACGGATCACCGTAAGTCCATAGGTACTGAATCTTGTCGTAGTAGCCCCGATCACTCGGTTGCACCTCCTCGCCGTCGATGACCACACGGAAGTCGTGCGCCGGCCCGACCACGGAGAAACGTCGTGCCACACGCTTGCGCAATGCCTCGGTTGTGCGGATCGTCTGCCGCTTGTGGAGTTCGGTGAGGGTTATCCGCGTCCCGTGCGGAAAGTCGATGTCAGCGTCGACTACCAACTCGGGGTGGTAGAGCCCCGTCCCACCACCTTCGTTGATCTTTTCCCTGATGTCGCTCAGGCACATCCGGAATGCGCTCGGCTGTTTACCCTGCTTGACCGTCTCGATCTGGACACGATCGGCAATTGAGAACAACGATAGCTTACCAATGCCCTTACGTCCCATGGGATGCCGATTCCTGCCCGTGAGACCTGGCTGTCCGTCGCGCCTTCGATAGCCGACGGTAAGGAAACGCGCGTTTACCTCGTTCGGAGTCATGCCGACGCCGTCGTCCTTAATGACAATCCGGCCATTCTGTCGGTCCCAGTCGACGCGAACCTCTGTCGCGTCAGCGTCCCAGGCATTGGCCACTATCTCGGACAAAACCGACGGCACGTTGCTGTAGAGGTTGATACCCAGATGTTCCAAGACGTTAAGACTGATCGTCAACTCGAACGGCATCGCGTTCCCTGTCATGCCACAATTTCCAGGTGATCCCCGGTATCTGTCAACATAGTTGCGT
>JAGRGI010000124.1 GCA_020445565.1 Chromatiales bacterium | reverse complement strand
TGTGATTGGGGTCCAGGTCGGCATCGGGCAGCTGATAGACGCCCCGCGACAGGCGGATGACTTCGCCGGCCCGCTCCATACGACTCAGGGTCGCCGCGGTCACGCCGGCCTCGCGCAGCTCGAGCAGGCGCATGATTCCCTGCTTCTTCAGCAGGGTTTGGGCGAGCTCACGCTGCGTTCGGGGTTTCGCCATTGATACAAATACTCGATGTGTAGACCCTAGATATCGAGGATTTGTATCATCTATCCGCGCGGCGCGCCACCTTAATGAGCGCTGGCGGGCGGATCTGGGGTCAGTCGAGCATCGTGATAGAGGAACAAGATACAACGCAGGTACCGGCGTCGCTGACCGACAGCAGCGAGGGCCCGGTCAGTCGAGAAGCGCTATACGAGATGGTCTGGTCCGAGCCCATGCTCCGGGTGGCGGCCCGGTTCGGCGTCTCGTCCAGCTACATGGCCCGCGTCTGCACGCTGCTAAACGTACCGCGGCCTGAGCGCGGCTATTGGGCGAAACTGGCAGTCGGCAAAGCGCCGAAGCAACCGCCGCTCCCCGAACCGCGTCCGGGCGACCCGCTCGAGTGGACGCGGGACGGAGCCTTGCCGAAGCGGGCCCGGTCCCTCCCGAAGCCTCCCAACCAGAGGCGTCGGCGGAAGCGCATGGCACAGCGACAACTCCCGGATCGGCATCCGCTGGTCAGCGGAGCCAAGCCGCTCTTCGAGGCAGGTCGTCTCTCCTGGCACGGCAAGTATCTCAAGCCGGCCAAAAAACTGCTCGTCGACCTGGCAGTCACCCAGACCGGGTTGGACAAGGCTATCGCCTTTGCGAACGAACTTTTCCTGGCCTTCGAGGCCAGGGACCATCGCGTGGTCATCGCGCCAAATTCGGAGCGATTCCATCGCGCGGATGTCGACGAGCGGGAGAACCCTGGTAAAGGTCACCACCACAACAATCTGTGGTCACCGATGCGCTGCACGGTGGTCTACATCGGCACCGTGGCAATCGGCCTCACCGTCATCGAGATGTCAGAGGCCGCCGAGGCCCGGTACGTGAACGGCGAATACGTTCGTCTGACCGATTTCGTCCCCAAGCGGCGCAGCCGGTACGCGCAGGACTATGGCTGGACGAGCACCCACGACTTCCCGACCGGGCGCCTCTGCCTCCAGGCCTACTCGCCGTACCCGCGGGCCAATTGGACCCAGCAATGGCGAGAGACCCCGTCCCGGGACCTTTCGGGCCGGATCTCGGCCATTGTTCGGGAGCTGGAGAAGGCCACGGTCGAAATCGCGCGACTCGTCGAGGAAGGAGAGCGCCAGGCGGAGATCGAACGCCAGCGTTGGGAGGCTCAGCGCGAGCAGTGGCGCCGAGAAGAGGAAGCACGGCGGGCTGCCAAGGCGCTGAAGGACAGCAAAGAGGAGCTGCTCCAGGTCATCGATGCCTGGGCGGAAGCCAAGCGACTCGAGGAGTTCTTCGCAGACGCCGAACGCCGCGCGCAGGATTTACCTGACGAGCAACGGGAGCGCACAATAGAACGGCTTCGACGGGCGCGCGCCCTGATCGGCAGCACCGATGCGCTGGAGCGATTCAACGGGTGGCGAGCGCCGGAAGAGCGATAAAATCGGCCTGACTCTAGCCAAAAAGCCAGGCGAAGTGATCTGGGGGTATCTATGGGGGCATTTCTGGCGTTTAGCAGCGCAACGTATTGATTCATAAGGCGATGTGATTGTCGCCGCCTCCACCAATCAGGCATCCGATGCCATCCGAAAGCCCGCCTAGCTGCGGGCTTTTTACTTGGTTTTCTGCTCAATAGGAGATAACACCCGGCCGCTGACTATCAGGACCGAGAGTGACAGCTCTCGGGGTAACTTACCCGCCTCAACCAAAGACCCCACCCAAGAGACGTTCGAACCCTACCTGGTCAAGATCTACGACCTCTGCTGCGGCTCGGGCGGCATGCTCATGCAGTTGGTCAGGTCCGTCGAAAGCCACGAAGGCAACAAGAAAGACATTTCCATCCACTGCCCAGAGCAGAACGTCACCACCTGGTAGCCGGCCAAGATCAACCGGGCCATCTTCCGAGCGCCCTCAGGCCGCAGGTTCCTTGGACTCTTCCGGCGCCTCCAACAGTCCATCTTCCGGTAATCGACTGACACCTTGCAGCCGCAGATGCAGGGCCGCCTTGGCAATCAGGTGCGCCCCCACGGGGGCGGTGATGAAGAGAAAAATCGTCACCAACACTTCATGCAGGCTGATGCCTTCGCCGCGTAGACTGAAGTAGGCCGCAGAAGCCATGAGCAGACTGCCAACGCCCAGGGTTGTCGCCTTGGTGGGCGCATGCAGGCGGGTGTAGAAATCGCGAAGGCGCAATAGGCCGAAGGAGCCGATGAAGGTAAAAGCGGCGCCGATGACGATGAGCAGGGATACCAGGATTTCGCCGATCAATTGCATGGCCTTACTCGATGATGTCGCCGCGTGTCAGGTATTTGCTCAGAGCCGCGGTGCCCAGAAAACCCATCATGGCGATCAGCAGGGCGGCTTCGAAGTACAGGCTGCTGTCCAGGGCGATGCCCATCAGCACCAGCAGGGCGACAGTGTTCACGTACAACGTATCCAGGGCCAGAATGCGATCCGGCAGGCTCGGGCCGCGCAACAGACGCCATAGACTGAGCAGCAAGGCGATGCTGACCAGAAAGAATCCGAAGGAAATGGCGGCTTGCAGCATTATTCCAGTACCTCCTTCAAGGGCGCCTCGTAGCGCTGACGGATCTGACGAACGATCTCGTCAGGATCTTCGGTGTGCAGGCTGTGGATGATGAGGTTTTTGCGATCCGCCGACAGGAAGGCGGACACCGTGCCAGGAGTTAATGAGATGGTGCTGGCCAGCAGGGCAATGGCCATATCATTGCGCAGTTCCAGGGGCATGACGATGAATGAGGGCCGCAATCCGTCCTGAGGCCCCAGAATGAGCCGGGCAACGGCGATATTGGCGACGACGATGTCGTAGAGCACCACGGCGGCGAACTTCAACAGCACCAGGGGGCGGCGAACCGGAAGCGCGTCGGCCCAAAAGCGCGCGGTGAATAGCGGAATGAGCCACGCCAGAACCAGTCCCAACACCAGATTGCCGGGGCTGACGCTATTGGCCAGAAGCAACCAAAGCGCCCACAGCATCAGGCTCAGCAAGGGATGCGGCAGCAGCATTCTCACGGTGTCGCCCTCCCCATGACGGCCTGGAGGTAGTCCTGCGGTGCGATCAGTTGCCCGGCAATCGCCTGGGTAAACTCGTACACCGGTCCGGCAAACACCACGACACCGATCCCACACAGCATCAACATGGCCGGGGGCCAGAGCAGCGCGAATCCCGGCGACAGCTGCCGGGCTTGCGCCTCATCGGCGCGGTAAAAGACGATGCTGCCACCACGGGCCAGGCCCATGATGGATAGCAGGCTGGCGACCAGTATGGTTGCCACAATCCACGGCATCAGGGCATGGCCAACGCCCGCTTGCAGGATGAATACCTTGCCAAAAAACCCGGACAAGGGTGGTAGGCCGGCCATGGCGATGGCGATGAGCATAAACAAGCCGGCCACCAGATTGGGCCGCTCCAGGGCCGGGCCGGTTTCCAGACGATCCCCCACCTCGCCCCTGGCACGCAGCAGGTAGCCGCTGAGCAGAAACAGGGCAGCCGTGGCCAGGGTGGTGTGAACAAGATAATACAGGGCGGCGCTCAGACCTTGCTCGCCGCCGATACCGATCGCCGTCAACAGTGTGCCGGCGGATACCACCACCAGGTAGGCCGCGATCTGGCCGATGGACTTGCCCGCCAGGACGCCCACGGCGCCGAACGCGATGGTCGCCAGTCCCAGGGGCAGCAGCCAGGGTTCCACCAGATCGGCCAGCGGGCCGGCCTGCTCGCCGAAGATGAGCGTGTAGACCCGCAAAATGGCATATACCCCCACCTTGGTCATGATGGCGAATAGCGCCGCCACCGAGGGATCGGTGCGCGCATAGGCTTCCGGTAACCACAGATGCAGCGGGGCAAGGGCGGCCTTGAGAGCGAACACCACAAACAACAGCAGGGCCGCCGCCTTGACCACGCCGAGGTTGTCGGGCGACAGGCTGGCGATCCGTAGGGCCAGGTCCGCCATGTTCAGACTGCCGAGAATGCCGTACAAGGTTCCGACAGCGAACAAAAACAGGGTGGAACCGACCAGATTGATCACCACGTAGTGCAGCCCGGCGCGGGTCCGCAGACCGCCGCCGCCATGCAGCAGCAGGCCGTAAGACGCGATCAACAACACTTCGAAGAATACGAACAGGTTGAAAAGATCGCCGGTGAGAAAAGCACCACTGAGGCCGAACAGCTGGAATTGAAACAGCACGTGGTAGTAGCGGCCGCGCCGGTCGGCTCCCTGCACCGCGAACAACAAAACCAACAGGCCCAACAGGGCTGTCAGCAACACCATCGCCGCAGCCAGTCGATCGGCCACCAACACGATGCCAAAGGGCGCCGGCCAATTGCCGAGGCGATAGACCAACACCTCGCCACCGGCCACCAGGCTCAGGAGTTCAATCGCCACTACCAGCCCGATCAGGGCCGCCAGGCTACTCAGCCATTGCCGCAGCCCATACCAAGCCGAGGGCAACAGGGAAAGCAGAATCGCCGCCAGCAAGGGGACGATCAGGGGGACGATGGTCCAGTGATTCATTGCCCCTCCCCGGTTCCGTCCACGTGGTCGTTGCCCAGCTCCGCCCGTGCCCGCAGTGACAACATCACCACGAAGGCCGTCATCCCAAAGCTGATGACAATGGCCGTCAGCACCAGTGCCTGGGGTAAGGGATCGGCGTAGCTCCCCTGCCCTTCGCGCCAGATCGGCGCCGCGCCGGGGAGCAGGCGCCCCATGGCGAACAGGAACAGATTGACGCCGTAGGACATCAATGTCAGCCCCAGGACCACCGGGTAGGTTCTGCCCCGTAACGCCAGGTAGACCCCACAGGCGGTGAGCAGACCGATGCTAAAGGAGATAAGCGCTTCCAAATCAGTTTCCTTCTGCGTCGGGAGTGCCGACGCCGTGCAGCTTGCCCAGGCGTACCAGAATCACCAGGGTCACGCCGACCACCACCAGAAACACGCCCAGATCAAAGGCCATGGCGGAGGCGATCTCGAAATCGCCCACCACCGGCCAGTGGACATGGGTGAAGGCCGTGGTGAGGAAGGGATAGCCGAACCACCAACTGGTGAGGCCGGTGACGGTGGCGATCAACAGGCCGATTCCGACGAAGGGGTTGAGCTTGGGACTGATGCGGCTTTGCGTCCAATGGATACCATTGCCCAGGTACTGCATGATGAGGGCGACCGCCGCAATCAGGCCGGCGATGAAACCGCCACCCGGCAGGTTGTGCCCGCGCAGCAATATGTACACCGCCACCATCAGCGCCAGGGGCAGCAGCAAGCGGGTGAACACGGCCATGATCAGCGGGTTCTTGTCCCAATTCCACGGCCGGCCGTCCTGATCCCTGCCGGGTGCCTGGAGCAGCAGGCCCTCCAGCATGCTGAAGATGCCGATGGCGGCAATGGCCAGAACGCTGATCTCTCCCAAGGTGTCGAAGCCACGAAAATCCACCAGGATGACGTTGACGACGTTGGTTCCACCGCCGCCGCTAAGGCTGTTGTCGATGAAATAGTCAGCAATGGATTGGTACGGACGGGTAAGCACCGCCCAGGTGAGCAGCGAGGCGCCGGTACCGGCAAGCAGCGCGATCACCGCATCCCTGCCCTTTCTCAGGCCACTGGATTCCCTGGCGGTGGACTGGGGCAGAAAATAGAGCGCAAGCAGCAATAGCACGATGGTGACCATCTCCACCGAGAGTTGAGTGAGGGCCAGATCAGGGGCGGAGAACTTGACGAACCCCAGCGCCACCATCAGCCCCACCACGCTCAGCGGCAGAAGCGCCAGATATCGCTGGCGATGCCAGATGACGGTGCCAACAGCGCCGGCGACCACACACAGGGCCACGGCCAATCCCAGTGGTGTCGGCATGCTAGTGGCCATGGGGCCGGTAAGCGACGGCGTTTCGCGCAGGCCCCAGCCCACCGCCACGGCCGCAGCCACGACCAATACCGCCACCATGCGTTGCAGCGATGGCCGGTGCAGAGCTTGATTGACCGACTCCGCCAGCCGATACAGCCTGGCCTCCAACCAATCGAACATGGCCTTGGCATTGAGCGGCGGGAGAACCTCGTCGTGCAGGCGGAACAACCAATGCCGCAGGACATAGACCAGCACGCCCCCAACCAGGGCGACCAGGCTCATGGCGACCGCCGGGGTGAAGCCGTGCCAGACGGACAGGCTGTACTCGGGAAGATTGGCCTGAAGCGTGGCGCCGGCGGCCACAGCCAAGAGCGGGCCAAAGGTCAGCCCCGGCACAACACCGACGGCGATGCAGATAAGCACCAGGAATTCCACCGGCACTTTCATCCAGCGTGGCGGTTCATGGGGCGTCTTGGGCAAATCGATAGGCTCGCCGTTGAAGAACACGTCGTGAATGAAACGCAAGGAATAGGCGACAGCGAAAACACCTGCGATGGTGGCGGCGATGGGCAACCAATAGCCGACGATGCCGTCACTGGCCAGGAATGCCGCCTTGGCGAAGAACATCTCCTTTGACAGGAAACCATTGAGCAGAGGGACACCGGCCATGGCCCCCGCTGCCACCATGGCCAGTACCGCCGTATAAGGCATGTACTTCCACAGGCCGTTCAACTTGCGCATATCGCGCGTGCCGGCCTCGTGGTCGA
>JAGRGI010000123.1 GCA_020445565.1 Chromatiales bacterium | reverse complement strand
TGTTCCTGCCCCAGGTGGTCAAGTCCGCACGGGTGATGAAGAAATCCGTCGCCTATCTGCTGCCCTATCTGGAAGCGGAAAAAGAGGGCTGCGAGATCGAAGCCAAGGGGCGCATCCTCATGGCCACGGTCAAGGGCGATGTACACGACATCGGCAAGAACATCGTCGGTGTCGTCCTGCAATGCAACAGTTACGAGGTCATCGACCTGGGCGTCATGGTGCCCGCCGAGACCATACTGCGCACGGCCAAGGAAAAGAACTGCCACATCATCGGTCTGTCGGGACTGATCACCCCATCCCTGGACGAGATGGTCCACGTCGCCAAGGAGATGGAACGCCAGGGCTTCGACATTCCCCTGTTGATCGGCGGCGCCACCACCTCCAAGGCCCATACGGCGGTGAAGATCGCCCCCAACTACCGGCATCCAGTGGTCTACGTACCGGATGCCTCCCGCGCCGTGGGTGTTGCCAGCAATCTGCTGTCCGACGAGCATCGACCCCGCTTCTTCAGCGAGGTTCAAGAGGAATACGCAAAGATACGCGAGCGCCAAGCCAACCGCGGCGTGCGTAAGAATCTCATCAGCCTGGAAGAGGCCCGCGAACGCCGGTTCAACAAGGACGGCTGGAATGGCTACCATCCGCCGAAACCCGCCTTCACCGGCGTGAGGGTTGTCGATGATATTGCGCTCTCCCAACTGATCGAGCGGATCGATTGGACGCCGTTTTTCCTGACCTGGGAACTGGTGGGCAAATATCCCAAGATCTTCGACGACTCGGTGATAGGCATGGAAGCAAAACGCCTCTACGATGACGCTCAGACAATGCTCAGACAGATTGTCGACGAGACCTGGCTAAGTGCCAAAGCGGTGATCGGACTCTGGCCGGCCGCCAGCGTTGGCGACGACATTGCGCTATTCACAGACGAATCTCGCAAGGACCGCTTGGCGACCCTGCATTTTCTGCGGCAACAAACGCCACCGACGGAAGACGCGCCCAGCTATTGTCTGGCCGATTTCGTCGCCCCTCAGGTGAGTGGAATTGACGACTACGTCGGTGCCTTTGCGGTCACCACCGGCGCAGGCATTGATGCCCATGTGGCACGCTTCGAGGCCGACCATGACGACTACCACGCAATCCTGCTAAAGGCCCTGGCCGACCGCTTGGCCGAAGCCTTGGCCGAGACCTTGCACGAACGCGTGCGTAAGGAATTCTGGGGATACGCTACCGACGAATCGCTGAAGAACGAAGATCTGATCGCGGAAAAGTATCGCGGCATTCGCCCGGCTCCAGGCTATCCCGCCTGTCCGGATCACACAGAAAAGGCAATGCTTTGGAAGTTGCTCAATCCGGAAGAGCAGATTGGCCTGAAGCTGACTGACAGCTTCGCCATGATGCCCGCCTCCGCCGTCTCAGGTCTGTACTTTTCCCATCCACGGAGCCGATATTTCAACGTCGGCAAGGTAGACCGGGACCAAATCGCCGACCTTGCCCAACGTAAAGCGATGGATTTGGTGGTGCTAGAGAGGTGGCTGGCCCCGGTGCTCGCTTACGATAACTAAGCGCGGTGCCCCCTCGCGCGAGGGTTAATGCAACTATCCGCATGCCAGCGAAGTGAGCCGTGGGCAGGGTATTTTTCAGGGAACGTCTAAGCCATGGAAGGCGCAATCAAGCATAACAGGAAGTATGCATTCGCCTCCCTGCGAAAACATTTGAACTCTGCTTACGCCCAAAGAAAAACCCCTGCCGGGAATCCGACAGGGGTTTTTAGGATTAAATGCCTGGCAGTGACCTACTCTCACATGGGGAAACCCCACACTACCATCGGCGCTACGCGGTTTCACTTCTGAGTTCGGGATGGGATCAGGTGGTACCCGCGCGCTTTGGCCGCCAGGCAAACTGGTTGAGGGGAAGGGCGAGTCGCTATGGACCAACCGGAGTCTTCCACCTCCTGTGTTCGGATCAGCATGCTGTAGTGAGGTTTGTCTCGTTCGAGACTGCTTGGGTGTTATATGGTCAAGCCGCACGGTCAATTAGTACGGGTTAGCTTCACACGTTGCCGCGCTTCCACACCCCGCCTATCAACGTCGTGGTCTTCAACGGACCTTCAGGGACATCACGTGCCCAGGGAGATCTCATCTTGGGAGGGGCTTCCCGCT
>JAGRGI010000122.1 GCA_020445565.1 Chromatiales bacterium | reverse complement strand
CAACGAACAAGGCAGGTTTACACGAGGGTATCTAGAGTGTTCGTTGGACGCACTCCCTAGCCGCGCCAAGAGGTTCAGCCCGTCATGCTGCTCATGATCGATAACTACGTCTCCTTCACCTACAACCTGGTGCAATACCTCGGTGAGCTGGGCGCGGATGTGAAGGTGGTGCGCAACGACGAGATCCCGGTGGAGGCCATTGACGAACTGGCGCCGGACCATATCGTCATCTCACCCGGCCCCTGTACCCCCAACGAAGCAGGCATCTCCGTGGCCGCCATTCAACGTTATGCCGGCCGTATTCCGATCCTGGGTGTCTGTTTGGGGCATCAGGCCATCGGCCAGGCCTTCGGCGGACGTATCGTCCATGCAGGGGAGATCATGCACGGCAAGACCTCGCCGGTATTCCACGCCGACGACGGCGTGTTTCGCGGCCTCCCCAACCCGCTGGAGGCAACCCGCTATCATTCCCTGGTGATCGAGCGTGAGACCTTGCCCGATAGCCTGGAAATCACCGCTTGGACGCAAAAGCCCGACGGTTCCCCAGACGAGATCATGGGGGTGCGGCATCGGGAGTTGGCGGTGGAGGGGGTGCAGTTTCATCCTGAATCCATACTCACCGAGCAGGGGCACGCCCTGTTGAAAAACTTCCTGGAGGACTGAACCATGGATATGCCGGCGGCCATCCGTACCGTAGTCGAACGCCGTGACCTCAGCGCCGAGCAGATGCGCGGCATCATGCGCACCATCATGACCGGCGAGGCGACCCCTGCCCAGATTGGCGGTTTCCTCATCGGCCTGCGCATGAAGGGCGAAACGGTGGACGAGATTGCGGCGGCCGCCGGCGTTATGCGGGAGCTGGCCACGCCGGTGACGGCCAGGGTGGACCACTTGGTCGACACCTGCGGCACCGGCGGCGATGGTGCCAGCACTTTCAATATCTCTACCGCCGTGGCCTTCGTCGCCGCGGCGGCCGGCGCCCATGTGGCAAAACACGGAAATCGCTCGGTGAGTAGCAAATCCGGCAGTGCCGACGTGCTGGAGGCCGCCGGGGTGAATCTGGACCTCTCCGCCGAGCAGGTCGCCCGTTGTATTGAAGAGGTCGGCGTCGGCTTCCTGTTCGCGCCCAGGCATCACGGCGCCATGAAACATGCCATAGGCCCGCGCAAGGAGATGGGGGTGCGAACCATTTTCAACGTGCTCGGCCCGCTCACCAACCCGGCTGGCGCGCCCAACCAGGTGTTGGGGGTGTTTTCCGCCGACCTTGTGGAACCCTTGGCCCATGTTTTGAAACAACTGGGTAGCCGCCATGTCATGGTGGTGCACGCCGAAGACGGACTGGATGAGATCAGCATCGCCGCGCCCACCAAGGTGGCGCAGTTGAAGGGGGGGGAGATCAGCGTTGCCACGATTACCCCCGAGGATTTCAATCTGCCCAGGGGGGATCTGGCCGAGCTGGCGGTGGACAGTGCCGAGGCGAGCCTGTCAATGATCCGTTCGGTATTTGCCGGTACCCAGGGGGCCGCGGCGAACATCGTCGCCCTTAACGCCGGCGCCGCAATCTATGTGGCGGGTCTCGCCGATTCCCTGAGTTCGGGAGTCGAACGTGCCGGGCAACTTATTGGCGACGGCAGCGCCCAGCAGCGGCTGGACGCTTTGGTCAAGTTCAGTAACGAAGTCGCCTGATCAGGAGGCACGCCGAGGGTTGCGACCCAGGTTCTCGACCCAGCGACCGGTTTCGGGGGCCAGGGGTGTGCGTCGACCGCGATAAGCGTTCTTGCAGTGGCGGTCCTCCGGCGAACACTCGGAAAACCCCAGGCACAGGAAGCCGAACATCACGGAGAAACCGGCGACCACAGCGCCACCGAACAAGGTGCCGCGCAACACCGGTTCGGCTGACAGCCAAGCGGTTATGGGTCGGTAGAATTCCAGCGCGCCCCAGACCATGGTGAACAAAAGCGCGATTGCCAGAAAAGTGAAGGTATCCGCAGCCCAGGCGTTCTTCAGGCAAAATCCGCGCAACAGTCTGCACTGTGAGTGAACCACGATGGCACCATTTTCCCCGCCGGGAGTCGATCCCGTTGCGTTATTGGCCGCCCATCGCTCCAAGGGCCGCCGTTATTTGTGAAGTCGCTCTAAATTTTGCTGTTGTCAGCTTGTCATCGAGACTAATCGCGCCTCGTGCTCCCGTTGCTGACTTGTATCAGGCGATGCACAGCTTTGGCTACGCGAGTTTTCCGTTTTGTGACCGGGTTCGCCCCGGAAATGCGAGCTGGTTCCGAAATGGCTGGCGGAATCGATTGATTCGCTATTGTTGTCAGGAGGTTAGGGGGATTGGGGCATGGTTCGTTATCGCAGTGGCCGGGCAGGACAAAACAGCATGGCCGGTGTGGCTTTCCGATCCGCCCAGGGTATTGGACTGACGGTAGGCGGTCAGGGTCTCCAATGCGATTGTGTAAGTTCAAGGGCCCTGGTTCCCGATGGACGCGAACCGGGGAGTGCTGCACCCATGAGGGAGCGTTGGTAAACAAGGATTTTGGCGATAATCGCCCGCTCAGCGTTCCCACCGCTTGCCGGATGGCGCAGCAACATGCCGCCAGCTCAACAGGCCCAGCAGCAGCATCAGCAAAGCGAGATTCCACCGGGTCAATGTGGGGACGGGGATGGCGACCGGGGCGGCGGCTGCAACATAACCGAAGTCGGCATCGTTGAAGTCCTCTCCGGCGGCCAGATTCACAACCTGTGGCGGGCCGGCGGTGGTCTGGACAAGGCCGGCGGGCAGAGTGGCAGCGTCGACGCGCACGGTATAGGTGCCGGCGCCCAGGTTGGTCAGATCATAAGACCCGGAGCCATCTGCGGTATCACTCGGCTCGCCGCCATCGAGACTGCCGTTGGCGTTCAGATCCAGGTAGACCGTAACGCCGCTCAGTCCTGGTTCGCCGGCGTCCTGCGTACCGTCTCCGTCGAGATCGTTCCACACGAAATCACCGATGCTGGCGGTCTGTTGCTGGTAGCCGAAATCAACGTTGTTATTGGTGCCACCCACCGCCAGATCCACGCCAACAGGATCCGTCCCTCCCGTGAGCGTAAAACCCGTCAGAACCGCGCCGGTGTCGGTCACGTCAATCACGAAGTTCAGGAGATTGGGCAAGCCAAATGAATAGGCGCCCGCCCCGTCAGTCGTTACGGTTCCCAGGAGCAGGTCGCCACCGTCGACAAGATCGTTATTGTTGGCATCGTGGTAGGCATCGAGGGTAACGCCGCCAAGCCCGACTTCCGGTCCGCCATCCTGTACCCCATTCCCGTTGACGTCGTTCCAGATGAAGTCGCCAATAATGGTTTGGGATATTGGGGTATTCGTCGGATCGGTCGCGCCTCCGACAGCGGGATCATCGGTGAGCAGGCCACCAGCCAGGCTCGTCGCTGTGACGGTTCCCTGAGCTGAAATTGAGGTCGCCGCGCTGTTCAGGGGCCGATCGATCAGCACGTCATAGGTGATGGTCAACGCATTGCCATCGGTAATCGTCCCCAGGTCGACGCCAACGGTTGTATCCCCGCCGGTATTGCCCGAGGTCACCGAGCCCTGCGAGGTAGTCACCGACCCGACAACCAGGGTTGCGTTCGCGTCCACGCCCGAGGCAAAGGCGACACCCGCTATTGAGGCGTCGAACGCGTCGTCAGCATTGGAAACTGTAACAGTGTAACGAACCGTATCTCCCGGGCCCGCAGATCCATCAGAATCATTGTCTATCAACAGCGCATCGGTGTTTGTTGCGGTGAGGGAGGGCTGTGCTTGAATCAATGACATCGAAAAATCGATGCCGGCGCCCGTCACCTCGAAGGCAATCGCGCCCGTGTCCGCGAAGTCGGCCCCGGCTCCGCCGCCTACTCCGAAACTGGCAAATGGAAGAAAATAATCGGTTGCGACCCCTATGCCCCCCGGCACGCCGAACGAGATCGTGGAAAAGTTTCCACCGTCGCTGTAAACCGTCACATTAACCGTGCCCGGCACATCCGTGGAGGTAACCCGCAGCAACAATCCGTCGAGGGTGGCCCCCACGGTGAGATCCACGCCACCAAGCCCGGTAAAGTCGATCGATCCGTGTCCGGGTAACCCGTCAACGCCGTCCCAGATTACATAGCCGACCGTGGTCGAACCCCCACCAAACGAAGTTGTGAATTCCCCCCCCGTGATATTGATGGAATTGACATCCGCGCCAGCGGTGACATCCACCTCGATGTCCCGCTCGCCGCCAATTACGGTGTCCGTCACCAGCGAACTCCCGTCGGAGCCCACACCAATCGAAAACTCGGGTCCCTGATCAACACTGAAATCGTCGATCAGAAGCGATTGCCCCCAGGCGCCGGACGAAAACAACGTCCACAGGCTCAAGGACACCAGTACGCTGTACTTTTTATGATGTGAAGAACGCATGGAGGTTTCTACACTCTTTGGAACAAAGGGCTGCGACAATCGGGGTAAAACCCAGGCTTGCCATCCAACGACGCTTGCAGGGTTTTCCGGAACAGTATGGACATCAACATCACGGGAGGACTGGCCTGAGCCACAAAATTTGGGATTTCCATGGGGTATTTCCCAACCTTGCCACGCGAAATGACTAAGTTGGCGAGGTCCTCATTTTTACCTCAACGGCCAAAAACCCCTTGTCATTGTCGCAGCGAACGCGTTTCGGAACTCTGCATTGTTCCACAATTTTTGCCAGCTCACGGTTTTCCCCAGGCAGGAACGACTCCACCTGGTGGTGTCAGGAGGATAGCAGAAAGTGGTGCGCGCTTATTTCAGTGGCTAATGCTGTCGTCTGATGCCTGTGGTGCAGAGTGAAGTACGATGCGGAGTATTTGCATCGCCGCTACGGGAGCGATACGGGGTCAGTATTTCGCTTCCGACAACTTCAGAAAGACGCCGCCAATCGTTTGACAGCGTGTATTGTCAATCCGCTGCCGGGCTGGCGGCATGACCGAAGGATCCCCTTCTCGTGCTGTCCAATACAGGGGGCACTCCTGCCGTGTCGGGTCAGGCAGGATGCTCGGATCTGTCACACTTCGGCAATCGCTCTGTCATTGCGACTCCGTATGCTCGACCGGTGTCAGTTTTCGCCAGTCCAGTTGTAAGGAGCTATAGATGAACGGTCGTTCCCCCGATATCGATCCCGACGACATCGGTCACAACCCTTCCGAAAATCCGGAATTTTCCGAGATTCTGGAGGCCCGCTTGAGCCGCCGAGGCGTGCTAAAAGGCGGTCTGTATTTGTCCGCTGCGGCCTTTTTTGGAACCGGGCTGATCGCTTGCAGCAGCAGCGATGACGATGACGACAACGAAGACGACCCGCTGCAACTCACCTTCGCGGCAGTCGCCAAAAGCCTGGCCGACGCCCTGATCGTGCCGACCGGCTATACCGCTTCGGTGATGTATGCCACCGGTGATCCGATCAACTTCCAGACTTCTGCCTATGCGAACAACGGTACCGACAACGACTTTGAGTTCCGTTCCGGTGACCACCATGATGGCATGTATTACTTCGGTATCAACGCCGCTGGCACCGCATGGGACCCCAACGTTTCCAGCAAGGGGCTGCTGTGCATGAACCACGAGGTCTGTGAAGATCTCGGCTTTGTCCACCCGAATGGTCCGACCGACTACGGCTCGGGCAACACCAACGCCCGTCCGACCCTGGAGATCGATAAGGAGGTGGCCGCCCACGGCGTTTCCGTGATCGAGGTCAACCAAGGCACCGGTACCTACGGTGTCAACAAGGGCTCCATGTTTAACCGTCGCATCAACGGCGCAAGCCTTATGGATCTCAGTGGTCCTGCTGCCGGCAGCGCACTGATGCAGACGGCCTTTTCGCCGGTTGGCACCCAGACCCGCGGAACGGTCAACAATTGCGCCAACGGCTACACTCCCTGGGGCACCTACCTCACCTGCGAGGAGAACTGGGCCGGCTATTTCAACCGCCGCGAGGACAACGCCAACCGCACCGCCAAGGAGGTCACCGCCTTCTCCCGTTACGGCATCGGCAACGCTACCTCTGGCCGCTACAACTGGTCCCGCTCCGGCGCCGGCGATACCACTGACCTTTATCGCCGTTGGGACGCTGGCGCTACCGGCGCCAGCGCCACCGACGACTTCCGCAACGTCGCCAACACGTTTGGCTGGATCGTGGAGATCGACGCTTTCTCCAACACGTCCGTGCCGCGCAAGCGCACCGCCTTGGGCCGCTTCGGCCACGAAGGCTGCTGGCCGGCGGCGGCCGTCGAGGGGCAGCCGCTGGTCTTCTACATGGGCGATGATTCCCGCAATGAGTACATCTACAAGTATGTCTCCGATTCCCCCTGGTCCGCCGCCGATGTCAACGGTGGCCTGGCCGCCGGCGACAAATACCTGAATTCAGGCAAGATGTATGTTGCGCGCTTCAATGCTGATGGAAGCGGTGAGTGGGTCTTGCTGTCCCTGAGCAATCCGACCGTCGCGGGTTTCACCGGTTACGCCTTCGCCGATGAGGCTGATGTTGTGGTCAATATCCGTCTGGCCGCGGACGCCGTTGGTGCCACCAAGATGGACCGGCCCGAGTGGGGAGCGGTGAACCCGGTGACAGGCGAAACCTATATGACCCTGACAAACAGTGTTTCGAGCAGCAGCGGTCGCGGCAGCGCCACCCCGCTGGATGCCGCCAATCCGCGTTACTATGCCGACGCGAAGGGCTCATCGACCAACCGCGGTAACGTCAATGGGCACATCATTCGCTGGCGCGAGAACGGAGACGACCCGGCGGCGACGACCTTCACCTGGGACGTGTACTTGTTCGGCGCTCAGTCTGACGCCGATGCCAATGTCAATATCTCCGGTCTCAGCGCCGACAACGATTTCTCCAGCCCGGACGGCTGCTGGTTCAGTCATGCCACCAAGGGCCTGTTGTGGATCCAGACCGATGATGGTGCCTATACCGATGTGAGCAATTGCATGATGCTGGCCGCTCTGCCCGGTAGCGTAGGCGACGGGAGTTCCGTGAGCGTGGTCAACAGTGCTGTGCCGACCAATGGCAACGCCGATCAGACCGTGACTACCTACAAGGGCGCCGCGGCGAGCACCGACAACTTGCGCCGCTTCCTGGTGGGGCCGACGGCTTGTGAGATCACCGGTATCGCCGAGACTCCGGACGGCAAGGCCATCTTCGTCAACATTCAGCATCCGGGAGAAAGCAGTCCTGGGGTAACTGATCCGAATCAGTACACCAGTCATTGGCCGGACGGTGGTACTGCCCGGCCCCGTTCCGCGACGGTGGTCATCACACGGGACGATGGTGGCAAGATCGGCGTCTGAGAGATCATGGCGAAAGGTCGTGCGCGGAAGCACAATTCGCCGGCCACCGCCAGGAGGATGCAGGGACGAGTCGCGCCCAGGGATGGGCCGGGGACACACGGTGCATCGCGGCAAAATATTTATAGTCTGAGTTAGTTTTCTGCAATGCCTGCCCCATAGCGTGAGTAAACAAAATTGAGGAACTGGGTGTGGGAAAACAGTAGGCGGACTAATCGGCGTCCTAACGGCGACAAGCCAATGGGGGGCTTATTTCAGGGAAATGCTTGCCGTGTCGCGACTGGGGGAGAGACCACGCGTTCCAAAGTGAACAACATGGCGACAATGGATGAGAGTCAGTCTGTCGTGAAGGGCCAAAGGAAGCGCGATCTTCGATCAGCCGCGGTTTAGCTTGCCCAACGCATCGTAAATGAGTTCATGCATGTTGGAATTTTCGCCGCAGTGGACCAATTCATCATCGACCTGGAAGGCGAGAAAAGGGTGAACCTCGGTACCGTTCGACTCTACGGCCGCGATGCCATCAAACAGACAGGTAATGCTGAAAGCCAGTGCCCCGGTAAGTTCGTTGGATTTGTCTTCTTCCAGGCCGGCTTCCCGTAATTTGACCTGAATAGTCTTGAGAAGCTCGTTGACGAGAATGCCTTGCAGCTCGTCGAATTTTGCCAGGTTCAGATTCGGTTGAAGGTCCATCATCGGCCTTTTTTAAGTGTGTGATAGCTAGAACAAACCCACCAGATCATTAAGCGCAGGCTAGAAAATGGCCAGACTTGCCCAGGCTCGGACATGGGCCTTGTCCTTGGGTCAGATGGCCGCGCGCCCCCATGAAACGTTGCAGGATGCTTGTTCCTCTGAGAGGAACCGGCGAGAGCCCGCGTTTCGTGCGGGTTCGCGCGGCCGGAAACCTTACGGTTTTTTCGGGGTCGTGTAGGCGACCTCTTTCTGCCAGGGTTCCCAAATAGTGTCGTAGCCGACATATCCCTTTTCATTGGGAGCTTTCTGACGGGTTACCATAAAGCGCGCGTGACCATCTGGTACTTTCGGCTTGTCTTGCTTTTGTTCGCTCATCGTTCACCTCTCGCTGGTATTGCGGGATTGCTGCTGCACTGAATTGCAGTTGAAACCATTCCGACACCGTTGCCGCCACCTTTTAAGACGAAAGATCGCGTTACCGGTCCGGCGAAATTCAGATCGGTACTTTCACGCCGCCGACGTTTGGTCCCGGATCAACCTTCCCGCCCGCCTCGATTTCTTCACCGGTGGCGTCGCGGACGGTCAGTATCTCGAGCTTGAAGATGACCTGGCGGCCACAAAGGGGATTGTTGCCGTCGATGGTCAGCGTTGTTTCGTCTACACGGGTGACCAGGAAACTTTTGGTTTGACCCTTGTCGTTTTCCATCAAAATAGCCGTGCCGACGTGACGGTATTCAGGCGGAACATTTTCCAGGTAATCGGTGATCACCAGGGATTCGTCGCGGGGTCCGTAGATCTTGTTGCAGTCGATGGGGACTTCAATAATATCGCCGACCGACTTGCCTTCAAGTTCTACCATGACCTGGGGAGCCAGGACTTCATTGGCACCGTGGACATAACCAAGAGGGAATTCCACCTCGGTGAGAACGCCACCGGTACTCTCATCGATCACCTTATAAGTGAGTTCGACGTATTTGTTGGCTTGAACTGTTTGCTTCATAGTCAATTAGAAAACCGATGCACCGAAAATTTTCACTTGGCCTTTTTCGTAGCCGAGTACCAATCTACCCAACCATTCACCAGTCTTCTTGGTGCTGCGCACCTTATAGAGGACAGTGACGTGCTCGCCTCGGCGGATGATGCCCAGGTAGTCCTTGTCGTCGGACAGGTTTCTGGCCAGTTCGCTCTGGGAAAACTGCTTTCCCACTTCAACCTCATTAAGCCCTTGTATAAGGGAATAGGCAAAATTTCTGATGAATTTACCGTACTCGCCGGTATTGGAGTATTTGACTAGATCGTCCCACCAGGGATTGGCTATTGCCAAGATCTCCTCGTCGGTGTTGTCGATGATGTTCATCTGAAAATCTCTACGCTTTCAACAGTCTTCAGTCGTTCGAACAAAAAACGGTCAACGCTGACGATGTTGACCGTTTATGGGTGCCTCGAGATTATCGAGGCACCCCTATTTCCCTATCAGCCTTCCTTCGCATCCACCAAGTGGTAGCACGGAGCCTTCTCCATCGTGTACTCCCCAGTCTGGGGGTCACGACGGGATACGGTCAGCACGTGCCAGTTGTCGTCGTCCACCTTCATGTGGTCACCGCGATAGTAGTAACCCGGCCAGCGGGTTTCCTTGCGGAACAAGGTGTGATGGAAGACGGCCTCAGCGGTCAGATGACGATGCTTCAGTTCCCAGGCGCGGAGTAGCTCGTGGATGTTCTCCGCGGCAACCTTCTCCAGGTCCTCTTCCAGGATCTTCATCTTCTTCAAGCCGATGTGCAACAGCTTCTCGTTGGTCATGTAGCTGACGGTCACACCGCCGGCATACTCGTCCATCAGCTTCTGCAGGCGATCCAGGCCCTGACGTGGATTGATGTAGTTGGGATTGACATCACCGGCAGTGATCTCGTTCCGATAGACTTTGTAGTGCTCCATCGGCTTGTAGATCTC
>JAGRGI010000121.1 GCA_020445565.1 Chromatiales bacterium | reverse complement strand
GCGGGATGAAGATGCCCAGGACCTTGTAAAGATCATAGAGCCAGGCGCTCATCATCAATTCCACGGCAGTGACGAAGGAGGCGATCACCAGAACGAATACCGGAAGCCGGACCTCGGCACGCACCAGGTGACGTATGAGCGAGACGCTGACGTTGGAGGAGATCAGAATCAGCGTGGTAGCCAGACCGAGCCCCAGGCCGTTGATGGCGGTATTGGTGACGGCCAGCAGCGGGCACAGACCGAGCAGGGCCACCAGGGCCTGGTTGTTGTCCCATAAGCCATCGCGGATGATTTTGTCGTAGCCTTCGCGCATCGGTTTATCTGGGATCGGTTGCGGTGGACTTGGCCAGGAACAGGCGTTCGTGTTCCGTGGCGAAGTATAACAGGGCTTTGTGAACTGCCTTTACCACGGCGCGGGGGGTGATGGTGGCACCGGTGAACTGATCGAAGACACCGCCGTCGCGCTTCACCTTCCACTGTTCTTCCTTGGGACTGTCCAGGTTCTTGCCTTCGAAGCGGGTGATCCAGTCGGAGCGGTCCACCTCGATGGCATCGCCCAGGCCCGGTGTTTCCCGGTGGTTGAGCACGCGTACCCCGGCCAAGTTGCCGTCGGCATAGATGGCCACCAGCAGGCGGATGGTACCGCTGTAGCCGTCCGGGGCGTTGGGGGTGAAGATTAGCGCTACCGGAAGATTGCCCTTACGGGCACGGAAAACGGTCACCGGATCGCCGGTGCCGAGCATGTCGCGATTGCGCACCTCGAGCGTGTCATTGAACAGATCGTTATCGTAGCGATCAGCGGGGACCAGCTCATTCACGCTGCGCAGCAGTGCCGCCCGTTCGTTGGCCTGGATACGCTCAGCGGTGAGGTCGTGGGTGAGCCCCACCAGGGTACTGCCGAGTACCGCGAATCCCCCCAGCAGGGTGGCGGCGATGAGGATCTGTCTGCCCATCAATGTCCGAATGCCCGTGGCTGGGTGTAGTAGTCGATGGTGGGGGCGGCCATGTTCATCAACAACACGGAGAAGGCGACCCCATCGGGGTAGCCGCCCCAGGTGCGGATGATGTAGGTGAGTATGCCGATGCCGGCGCCGAAGATCAGCTTGCCGCGGTTCGAGCTGCATGCGCTGACCGGGTCGGTGGCGATAAAGAATGCGCCTAGAATCGCGCCGCCGCTGAACAGGTGAAACAGTGGAAAGGGCTGGCTGTCCGTTCCCAAGGGATACATGAAGGCCGCGGTGCCCACCAGTCCAACCAACATGGCGACGGGAATGTGCCATGTGATCACGCGGCGGTAGATCAGCCACAGTCCGCCGAGCAGATACCAGTTGGCCACCCACTCCCAACCACGGCCGCCAATATCGCCGAACAGCGGGTTGGCGCGGATCTCCTCGACCATCCGGTTAAGGCCCAGTTCGGTTTTCATGGTGTCCAGGGGCGTAGCCATGGTGTAGGCGTCTAAGCCGGCCCCGGCGGGCGCGACGCCGCCGAACACATAGGCCAGGGTCTCGCCGATGCCGAGATCGTGCGAAACGACGCCCGCAGGTCCCAGCCAGGTCGTCATCTGCACCGGAAAGGAGATCAGCAACACCACGTATCCGGCCATGGCGGGATTGAAGGGGTTGTAGCCCAGGCCGCCGTAGAGCTGCTTGGCGATAACGACGGCAAAGGCTGCGCCGACGACCGGCAGCCACCAGGGCGCCAGTGTGGGCAGCGCCAGGCCCAGCAAAGCGGCCGTAACCACGGCGGAGAGGTCGGATACCGCTGGCATCGGATCTCTGGAGCGCAGTCGCAGCATGGCGGCTTCGCAGGTCACGGCGGTGGCGGATGCCAGCAGCACATTGATCAGCACGCCCATGCCGAAATACCACACCATGGCGATGGTGCCGGGAACGAGGGCGAGCAGCACCTGTCCCATTACCTTCTGCACCGAAGTGTTCCTGGTCAGGTGGGGAGATGCGCCGTGGGGAAATTGCATGGGGTCCGATACCGACGCCCGTCAGGCGCCGCCATCCTGCTCTGAGTTGATGTTGATGCCGGCCTTGCGTGCGGCGGCCTTGGCCTTGGCCCGCTCGACGGCAGCGGCGATAGCGGCCTTTTTCGGATCTTCCGGCTCGGCGGCACCGACCCTGCCCAGAGCCTCTTTTTTCCTGCGCATGCGCTCCTCGCGCTCGGCCTTTTCCTGCTCGATCCGTAATTGACGGGCTTCATGCCTGCGGCGGGCCAGGTCGGACTTGCGGCGTTCCTTTTCCATCGCCCAGATCTCGGTCTTGGCATAGCGATAATATTGGACCAGGGGGATGTGTGCGGGACAGACATGCGCACAGCAGCCGCACTCGATGCAATCGAACAGGTTGTAGTCCTGCACCTTTTCCAGGTCCCGCGCTCGGGCGTACCAGTAGAGTTGCTGTGGAAGCAGCTGTGCTGGACAGACCTTGGCGCATTCGCCACAACGGATGCAGGGCAGTTCGCCGTTTTCGGATGCGATTTCGCTGCGATTTTGCACCAACAGGCAGTTGGTGGCCTTGATCACCGGCACCTGATCGGTGCCCAGGCTGAATCCCATCATTGGGCCGCCCATCAACAGGCGGCTGGCATCGGCTTTATAACCGCCGCAGAATTCGATCAGGTCGGCGACCGGCGTTCCCAGAAGCACTTCCAGATTGCGCGGCTGACCCACACCGGCCCCGGCGACGGTGATTACACGTGAAACAAGAGGAAAATGCTTGACCACGGCGTGGTAAACCGCCGCTGCGGTGGCGACGTTTTGGCAGACGATGCCGATGTTTGCCGGCAAGCCGTTGGCCGGCACCTCCTTGCCGGTGAGCACCTTGATCAACTGGCGCTCCCCTCCGGTCGGGTAGCGGGTCGGTACCGACACCACACGGGCGTCGCGTTCGCCGGCGTCGGCAAGGGCCTGCTCCAATGCCTGAGCAGAGCTGGGGTTGTTGTCCTCTACCCCGATCAACGCCTGCTGCGCGCCCAACGCACGCATGAGTATGCGCATTCCGGCCACCACCTCGGTGGCCCGCTCGCGCATGAGCATCTGATCGCAGGTAATGTAAGGCTCACACTCCGCGCCGTTGAGCACCAGGGTGTGGATGGGTTTGTTGGGGCCGGGGTTGAGTTTCACTGCCGTGGGAAAGGCGGCACCGCCCAGGCCGACCACGCCGGCACGGCGTACACGGCGACGGATCTCTTCCGGGGTGAGGGCTTCGACAGAGGTTTCCTGGCTGGGCAGCTCGATCCAGCGGTCGTCGCCATCGGGCTGAATCACCACACAGGGCGCATTCAGGCCGGAGGGGTGGGGTACGGGGTAGTCGCCGATGTCGATCACGGAGCCCGAGGTTGGGGCATGCAAGGGCGCGCTTACATAGTCGGTGGCCTGGGCCAATACCTGGCCTTTCAACACCGCATCACCGGGGCCGACGACCAGTTTGTCCTCCTCCCCGATGTGCTCACGCAACGGCAGGATGAGGCGATCGGGCATGGGAAGCCGGGTGATGGGCAGTGTGGTGGATTCGCTCTTGTGGCCGTCCAGCACCAGTCCACCAAAAAAACGGTGCAGGTTGTGTCGGGTGTCGCCCATCAAGCGGCCTCGTCCGTTGTTGCCTGTTCACCGCGAAGGAAGTCGTCCTTGGAATGGGGCAGAGGCCAGCGCCATTCCGACAAACCGGTTTCCACCACCACCATGTCGATACAGTCCACCGGGCAGGGCGGCAGACAGAGTTCGCAGCCCGTGCATTCGTCGGCGATCACCGTATGCATCTGTTTGGCGGCGCCGAGGATGGCATCCACCGGGCACGCCTGAATGCATTTAGTGCAGCCGATACACTCATTTTCGCGAATCACCGCCACCATCTTGGGCTTTTCCTCGCCGTGTTCTTCGCTGAGTGGTTTCGGGTCACGGCCCAGCAGATCGGCAAGGGCGACGATGGTGGCTTCTCCGCCCGGAGGGCATTGATTGATGTCTGCCTCGCCGGAGGCAATGGCTTCGGCATAGGGGCGGCAGCCGGCGAAACCGCATTGTCCGCATTGAGTCTGGGGCAGCAGGGCATCCACCTGATCGACCACCGGGTCCGCCTCGACCCGAAAACGCTGAGCCGAGTAGCCCAGCACCAGGCCAAAGAAGCCTGCCAGCAGGCTCAGGGCGAGGACCGCGGACAGCATATCCGCTAGCTCTTGACCAGTCCGGCAAAGCCCATGAAGGCCATGGACATCAGCCCGGCGGTGATCAGGGCAATGGCATTGCCCTTGAACGGCAGGGGCACATCGGCCGCGGCCACCCGTTCACGAATCGCTGCGAACAATACCAGAACCAGGGAGAATCCCACGGCCGCGCCAAATCCGTATACCGCGGACTCCAGAAAACCATGGCCCTCCTGCGTGTTGAGCAGAGCGACGCCCAGCACCGCGCAGTTGGTGGTGATCAAGGGCAGATAGATGCCCAGCACCTGGTAGAGCAGGGGGCTGGTTTTATGCACCACCATCTCGGTGAACTGGACCACCACGGCGATGACCAGGATGAAGGTGATGGTACGCAGATATTCCAGACCCAGGGGCACCAGCAGGTATTCGTTGGCCAGATAACTGCACACCGAGGACAGGGTCAGCACGAAAGTCGTCGCCAGCCCCATGCCCATGGCCGTTTCCAGCTTTCGCGAGACCCCCATGAACGGGCACAGGCCGAGAAACTTCATCAAGACGAAGTTGTTCACCAGCACCGTGCTAACGAGGATCAGGAGGTATTCGGTCATATGCCTTGAAAAGCCAGGGAAACGACGTCGACAATCAGGTCAGCCGGCATGATAACCCGCGTTCTCATGACGACCAAGGTTCGATTCACTGCCGGCAATGTTAGTACAAGGGTTGCTAACCGGTCCCTATCAGGGCTGGATCAGCAAAAGCCTGCCATCCCAACCGGGTGCATTTGTACCCTGCCGACGTTTCTCGGTGACGGACCAACCGCGGAGGTCCGGTGCCAATACGGTCAAGGGGCCGTTGAAGTCCGGCGCGGTCTTCGGGTAGGCCAGCATCCGGGCGGGCCGGCGTACGAACTGGTCACTGACATTGCCGATCCATAACGGCGTATCGCCCGGCTGCAAGGCAATCCCAGCGTTCCACAGACGCACAACGATGCGACCGAACCCCCTGACCTGTTTGCTCATGAGCAGCGACTCATGGCGACCGTCGTGGACCTGCGGCAATATCGGCATGTGCTCCAGTGCCTGGTTGGGGTTGAGCAGGCTCAGTACTGAGCCTGCGGTAAACGGTTTTGCCGGTTTCCAGCCGTGCCGTTCAAGCGTGGCAGTGATTGCATCCAGCTTGCCGGCCCACTGCAATGTGAAGGGATGATTGTGGGTGGAGCGCAGATCGTCGCGCCACTCCGGCAACTGCCGCCAATCTGTCGAGAGCCATTGCTCGTGGTTCATGGTGGCGCTGCTAGGTGGCGGCAGGTAACGTTCCATGGAGCTTGAATGGTCACGAGCGATGTAAATACCGCCGATCAACAGCAGCGTCGCCAGGGAGGTGAGAAAAAGGCCGCGAAATCCCACCGCCTGTGTGTGCCGACTGCCGTAGGCGATGCCCAGCAGGGAAACCCATACCAGGCCCAGTCCGATTCCGCCGAGAATATCGCTCAGCCAATGTACCCCCAGATACAGACGCGACAGGGCGATGCCGGCAATCAGCACCGTGGCCATGCCATAGGGAATCCAGCGCCGAGCCGGGCTGAGTTCCCTGGCCAACAGGACGGCCAGAAACCCGTAGACCGTGACGGCATTGAGGCTATGTCCGCTGGGGAAGGAGTAGCTGTGCATCACCAGTTCGCCCACGGGCGGGCGTTGGCTGCCGAATCCCAGCTTCAATACCAGTGAGGCGAGGATGCCGAACCCGACGGCGGCGACCCAGTGGCCGGCGGCAAAGCGCCGTCCGCGCAGCCATAGATAGGCCAACACCACCAGCACCAGGGGAATGACAGTGGCGCCGTCGCCCAACTGGGTAAAGCTGACCATCAGGTTGTTGAAGGTCGGCGTGTGCAGGCTCTGGAAAAAGGCGTAGACGGTCTGATCCCAGGACGTTGCGCCACCCTGGGTCATCGCCACGCTGGCGCCAAACAGCAGCACGCTGAGCAGCAACACCGTGGCCAATGCGGCCATGCCTCGCGCCTCCGGGTGATTTGGGTCTCCCAGGCTGGCGGCCAATTGGCCGGCCAGGGGGTGGCGTTCCGCCCAGGTCAAGAAGCCGGCCAATAAATTCCTGGCCCGCGGTTGCATGAGGTTGAACAAACGATGAGCCAGCCAGGCAGCAAACCAAAGCAGCACCAATACGATCAGCAGTACCACCACCAGGCGACCGGCCACCTCGGCGGCCAGTTCCAGTGAGGCGCCGAACAGCATGCCGGGGATCAGGTAGGCGGGTGCCCAGGCCAGGGCAGAGGCGATGTTGGCGAACAGAAAGCGTGTCGGTGGCATATCCATCATGCCCGCCACCAGGGGAATGACAGCCCGAACCGGACCGACGAAACGTCCGAAGATGATACTCTTGCCGCCCCAACGCGAGAAAAAGCGCTCGCCCTGTTCGAGCATGGCCGGGTGTCTGCTGAAGGGCCAGATTCCCCGCAGTTGCTCCCGGTAGCGTCGACCCAGCCAGAAGGAGATGCCGTCTCCCGCCACCGCGCCGGCCACTGCCCATGTCGCCATCTCCCAGAAACCCAGATGGCCCAGACCGATCAGGGCGCCTACGCCGAACATCAGAGCCACTCCCGGCACCAATACCCCGACGACGGCCAGGGATTCCGCCAGTGACAGCAGAAACACCACCACGCCGGCCCAAACCGGGTTTTGGGTGATCCAGTCCAACAGGGGTTTGAGGAGTTCGGATTCCATGCTCAGGTTGGTCTTAGGAGAGAAAGGGCGAAGTGTATACCGATCGCACCTGGAATTTCCCTTGAATACCCGTGTGGATGACGATCACCCGGCTATGGGATAGTATCCAATTGAACGGCAGCGGCCGTGAGTCGGCGCGGCGAAAGGTAAAAGAAATAATGATCGAGGCGGCCTTCATGGCTCCGTCCTGGACGACGGGTCATGGAGTGAAAAACAGATATTGGAGCGCATGGCTCCTTTTTTTGACGTTGCTCCTACCGCTCGGTGCAGTGGTCGCGTCCGAGCCTGCCCACCGAATAGCCATGCTGCTGCCCAATGCCACCACCTTTTGGGAGCGTTTCGCTGCCTTTTCCCGTGCCGCCGCTGCGGACGTTGCCGTGGAATTGACCCTTTACGATGCCGGGGGCTCGCCTGCGCGCATGCTGGAGCAGGTTCGCGAGGCCATCGCTGCAGGGACGGAAGCGATTCTGTTCATGGAGTTCGACGGCATCGGCGAGCAAATACTCAAGACCAGCGAGGCTGCCGGGCTTCCTGCTTTTCTGTTCAACACCGGCCTGGACGATCCGGACCTCTTGCCAAGGGTTCACTATGGCCACTGGATAGGCGGCATCGTTCCAAATGACCGCATGGCGGGATTCCGGTTGATAAACGAATTGATCGGCGTCGCTGCCGACAAGGGTGAGACCGAGTTTCGTGTATTGGCCTTTTCCGGTAATCCCGAAGGTCGCTCCTATGCCCGTCGTCTGGAAGGACTGCTGAGAGTGGTGCAGGCGCGCAAGGATGTGACCCTGTTGGCTTCCGTACCGCTGGACGAGCGTAGCGAGCCGGACGCTATCTTCGAGGCCATGGAAGCTGAACCGACAGCCAACATCATCTGGAGTGTCAACGACGGACCCGTGCACGCTGCGGCCTGGATGAACCGCGAGCGGGGTGCCGGCCGGGCCGTTGCCTACGGCGGGATCGACTGGACTCCCACCTCGCTGGCCGGCGTGGCCGCGGGCGATTTGGACGTGGATCTCGGCGGCCACGTGTTCGATGGTGCCCAGGCTGTGATCATGGTCAGCGATTATTTGAATGGTCTGGATTTCGCCGATCAGGGTCTCATGTTCAAGAGCAATATGGTGGCCGTGACCCACCGTAACGTGGAACGTTTTCAACGGGTCTTCGCCGATCCCGTGGCCATCGATTATGCCGCCCTGAGCAAGAGCCTGAATCCTAAGCTGAAGCAATACCGCTTCGACTTGGATGCCATTGCCGGTTCGGTGTCTAGAGGTTTGGATCTCAGCCAGGACGAACGCCGTTGGATACGGAAACATCGGGTCGTTCGCTATGGAGGTGATCCCAATTGGCTGCCCTATGAAGCGTTCACTCCGGCGGGGGACTACATCGGCATTGTGTCCGGTGTGCTGGATCTGTTGTCAGAGCGCACCGGCTTGCGATTCCAAGCCGTGCCTACCGCCTCCTGGACCGAGACTCTTGGTCTGGCGGCCGCCGGCAAGCTGGATGTACTCGCCGGCGATCTGGCCGACGAGTTCATTCAGCGCACCCATCGTTTTTCCGCTCCCTATCTGGAGCGGCAATTGTCGGTGGTGATGCGCGAGGGAAGCTGGGATCTGGTGACAGACCTGTTCCAGATCGAGGGTGCCAAGGTGGCCGTGGTGGAGGGGTATGGTTACACATGGGAGCTGTTTCGCCACTATCCGGGAATTGATTTCGTCAAGGTCGGCAACGTGCAGGAAGGTTTGCGAGGGGTGGAAATGGGCCGTTTCGATGCCTTTGTCGCCACCACGGCACTGAATCGTTACCACATCAACAAGATGCATCTGAATGGGCTGCGCATCGTTGGCCAGTTGCCTTTGTCGATGCGGCTGGGCTTTGCCGTGCGAGAGGATGAGCCAATACTTCTGGGTATCCTCAACAGGGCTGTCGCATCCCTTACGGAACGTGAAAAATACCAATTGGTGGAGCAGTGGATGCAGCGTAATTACACGGTCAAGGTGGACTATCGGCGTATCTGGATCATCCTCGCAGTGGCCAGTGGTCTGATCGCGTTGATCCTGTTGTGGAACCGTACAATTCAACGGCAGAAGGATCGCCTGCGCATCAGCGAGGAACGCTACAACTCCGCCATGGAGGCAGTTTCCGAGGCCATTTGGGAGTGGGATCTGCGTAGCGATCGACGTGTGTTCAGCGCCGGATTCTTCAGCCGTCTCGGCTATCCCAAGGAAGAGATTCCCGGCACACAAACGGCCTGGGCGCAGCTGATCCATCCGGATGATTTGCCGTCGACGATGGCCTCGGTGGACGACTATCATTCCCGTGCCAAACCGGGCGAAGCGCCCATCTGTCTGAATTATCGGGTCCGCAGCCGGGCCGGCGACTATGTGGAGGTGGAGTCCCGTGGCGTCGTCGTGGCCTGGGGCACCAGCGGTAAGGCTGCGCTGGCAAGGGGAACACTGCGGGACATCAGCAAACTGCATCAAGCCCTGAAAGATCTGCGGGAAAGGGAAGGGCAGCTCGAAGAGGCCAACAAGCGCTCCCGGACGGCTCAGGTACAGGCGGAGGAGGCCAGGCTTCAGGCCGAAGAGGCAACCCGCTTCAAGAGCCAGTTCCTGGCCAATATGAGCCATGAGATCCGCACGCCCATGAACGCCATCGTCGGGCTGAGCCATCTGCTGTCGCGCACCGCACTCAACACGAACCAGATCGACTACATCCACAAGATTCAGGTATCGGCCCGTTCGCTGCTGGAGGTCATAGACGACATCTTGGATTTCTCCAAGATCGAGGCCGGGCGCCTGGCCATCGAAACCGTGGACTTCCGTTTGGAAGACGTACTCGATAACGTTGCCACGTTGGCCAATGCCCGCATCGAGTCTCGCGCCGTGGAGTTCATCTATCGTATTGCCGGTGAAGTGCCCGGCAATCTGCGCGGCGATCCCCACCGGCTGGCCCAGATTCTCACCAATCTGGTGAGCAATGCCATCAAGTTCACGGCGCGGGGCAACATCGTGCTCGGTATCGAAGTCGAGGCCCCCGGCGACCCGGCGACCCTGAGCTTTTCGGTAGAGGACACAGGGGTCGGCATCGCTCCCGAGAAACTGGAGACCCTGTTCGAGCCCTTCGTACAGGCCGACGGTTCCACCACCCGCCAATACGGCGGTACCGGGCTGGGGCTGACGATCTGCCGGAATCTGGCGGAACTCATGGGCGGCGACATACGCGCCGAGAGCGAGATGGGCAGGGGCAGCCGTTTCCTGGTACGCCTGCCCTTTGCGATCGGTGAGAGTGAGGATCTGCCGCGTCCGCCGCTGGACCCTCGTGGGATGCGTGTGCTGCTGGCGGATGACAACGACACCGCAAGAGACATACTGGCCCGCTCGCTGCGTTCCATGTCCTTCCGGGTGGACGTGGCGGAGAACGGCGAGCAGGCTCTGCAACGTCTGGCCGAAAAGGATGAAGACTACGACATCGTGCTGCTCGACTGGCGTATGCCGGGTCTGGACGGGCTGAAGACCGCCGAACGCATCCGCGCCAACAGGGCCGAGGGGCACCCTCCCATCATCCTGTTGATCACTGCCTATGGCCGGGAGGCCGTGGAGCAGCAGATCGATCATGCCCATCTGGACGGTTTGTTGGTGAAACCGGTGACACCCTCGCAACTGCTGGCGGCCATTTTGCAGGCCAAGGGCGGGCCGGGCGACAGGGCCGCACTGCGCGATTCGGTCAATGCGGCAGAGGCTCGTAAGCAGCCTCTGCATGGTCGGGTGCTGCTGGTGGAGGACAATCGCATCAATCAGCAGGTGGCTCGTGAAGTACTGGAGCAGATGGGGCTCACCGTCCAGGTCTGCGACAATGGCCAGCAGGCCGTGGACCTGGTGCTTGACGGTTTACCGGATCTGATTCTGATGGACATCCAAATGCCGGTGATGGACGGTTATGCCGCAACCAGGGCGATTCGTCGGCTGGAGGGGGCTGAAGACATTCCGATCTTCGCCATGACGGCTCACGCCCTGGTGGGTGATGCGGATCGGTCAGTATCCGCCGGTATGACGGGGCATATCACCAAGCCTATCGATCCCGGCCAGCTATACGAAACCATTCGCCCGTGGCTGACTCTGACAGAGCGTCAGGCGGTCACAGGCGCGGAGCCACCTTCGGAGCAGGATTTGGACTGGTATGCCGTGCTGCCGGGTATCAGGATTCAGGAGGGCCTGACTCGCCTGGGCGGTAACCGAAGACTGTTCGCGCGCCTTCTGCGGGTATTCCTCGACAGCCATGGCCAGGCTCCCCACAACCTGCGAAAGTTTCTGCAGGCCAAGGATATAGAGTCGGCCAGCCGCTACATGCACACACTGCGGGGGGTATCGGGAAATATCGGCGCCTATGACTTATCCGATGCTTGCCGGGCAGTGGAACAGGATCTCAAGGATGGAATCGACGTCGACCCCAAGGTGTTGGCCCAGTTCGAGTTTGCTGCGCAAGAACTGATGGCCTCGCTCGTTGGCTGGCTTCACAGTACTTGAATCCCGGGTTTGCCGATTCGCAAATCCCTGAAGTGTCCCTTTTCAATGTGGCGGAGGCGCCACCCAGATCTCCACACTGTGGCTCGACCCGTCCCCGTCCACCACTGAAAGGCGGGCTGCCCCTGGCCCGTCCGGTAACCAGCGGGACTCGGCGACCGGCAAAGGGGCGCCGTTGGCCAACCATTGGTAGGGAGAACTACCGCCCTGGGCGATCAGCTGAATATCGCCGTTGTCGGACAATGTCAGTGTGGAATGGTCCTGGGGCCAAACAATCTCCAGTGGCCGGCCGGCGATGGTATCGCCCGCCAGTCTCTGCAGGCTGGCCGGTAAGTTCTCGAAACTGAGGCGCAAAACAGTGTTGGGAATCCCTCGGGGCTGGGTGCCGGCTTGGGGCAGCAGCCTCCGGGTGTCGAATAGAATCGGGGCAGCCAGTTCGCGTCCGTTGCGGCCGGTACCCGCGCTGCCGTCCGGCCGTCCCACCCAGATACCGATGGTGTAGTCACTGTCGAAGCCGATGGCCCAGGCGTCACGAAAGCCGTAGGAGGTGCCGGTCTTGAAGGCGAATCGGCGTCCGTCGCGACTGTTGCCATCCGGCTCTGGCGTGCCTTCCAGAATATCGCGCACGTACCAGGCCGCGGCCTCACCCAGCAACCCACGGGTTGTCAATTCATCCTCGGGACAGAATCGCAACGGTCCATAGCGCCCGTCGGTTGCCAGGGCGGTGTAGAGGCCAACCAGAGTTTCCAGGGTCACGCCCGCACCGCCCAGGGCCAGGGGAAGGCCAGGTTCCGCGCCCTTGGGCAGTCGCAACTCCGCGCCGGCGGCTTGCAGCCTGTCGAAGGTCAGCCGTGGGCCAATCGCTTTCAAGACCTTCACCGCCGGAACGTTCAATGAGCGCTGCAAGGCCTCGGTTGCGCTGACGCTGCCATGGTAGTAGCCGTCGAAGTTTACCGGAGCGTAGTCGCCGCCTTTATAGGGGGCGTCGAGTATGCGGGTTTGCGGGTGCAACAGTTTCAGGTCGAAGGCCAGCCCGTAGATCAGGGGTTTGAGCGTGGAGCCGGGTGAGCGCAAGGCGCGGCTCAGGTCCAGCATGCTGCCGCGATCGCCGAAGTAGTCGCCGGAACCCAGATGGCCGATGACGGCCCGATCGCTGTTGCGCACCACCAGGGCGGCCAAGGTGTAGCCCTTTGGAAGAGCAGCCTGTTGGCGTCCGGCGAGGCGTTCCAGGCGGGTTTGCACGTCCCGGTCGATCAGGCTGTGGGTGGCGCCATCGCCTCGCAGCCGGTCCGCCAGTTGCGGGGCCAAGGTCGGCAACACTCGCCGCTTAGGTGGGATCGCCTGTTGCAGGGCCAGTTGATATTGCTCCTGCGTGAGCATGTCGTTTTGATAGAGCCGCTCCAGGACCTGATCGCGGGCCGACCGTGCGGTCTCAGGATGTCGGTCCGGGCGGCGTGCCTCCGGGTTTTGCGGCAGAGCGATCAGCAGTGCCGCCTGGGCCGGTGTGAGGCTGCCGGGTTCGCGGCCGAAGTAGAGCAAAGAGGCGGCGCGCAACCCCTGGATGTTACCGCCAAAGGGCGCCAGACGCAGATACAGGGCGAGAATTTCCTCCTTGCTCATGCGCCATTCCAATTGCAGCGCCCGCCAGATCTCCAGGGCCTTTCGGCCCAGGGTGCGCGGGCCGGGGTCCAGCAGTCGGGCGGTCTGCATGGTGAGGGTAGAAGCACCCGAGACCACCCGTCCATGGCGTATCCACTGGGCGAACGCACGGGCCAGGGCGAGTGGGTCGACACCAGGGTGATAGTCGAAGCGTTTGTCTTCGTAGGCCAGCAGGAGTTTGCGGTAGAGAGGGGAGATCCCGTCGACGGCTATCGGCAGGCGCCAGTAACCGTCGGACGTGGTGTAGAGGCGCAACATCCCATCGTCGGCCGCCAGCACCTGTGCCGAGTCGGCCAGTTCCCGGCCATCCGGAGGAGGGACCAGACGGTCGGCAACCCAGGCCGTCGCCAGGATCAGCACCAACGCGCCGGCAATACGCTTCATGTCGACTTCTGCCCCCAGGAGCCGGTCCCACTCACTGCTGACTGATCAATAGCTTGCCGGAATCGCTTTGGCCCCGATATTGCGGTCGATACATATCCTCCACGGTGACCGGCGGTAGCGCATATTCCCCCGGTGTCACCGCGCGGGCGAGGTAGGCGACCCGAAATGTCGTATGCTCTTCATCCAGGTCCAGCGCGGCCACGAAGCGGTCGTCCAGGGGCTCGATGTGGCGGGTCACGCTGAGTTCCGGCAGCCAGTCGAAGGCATCCTGCCCGCGGGCGTCGGCCAGTCGCGGGTTGTCCACCTCAAGCCCGGCGGGCAGGGCGTCGACGATCAGGGCGCGATGTTCCATTCCGGTGCGGGCCTGGCCTTCCAGCAGCACGATCAGCGGTTCGCCCTGGGCGAGTTCGCCCGCCACGGGACTGCCGTCCAGATGAAGTATCTCGCGGCGGATTTCCAGGCCGTTTGCCTGGGCCTGGGCTTCACCCATGGGCGTGCCGTCGGCGGTGACCGTGACCCAGACCGGCGCTTCGCCGCCATTGATAACCCAGGGTTGATCTGGGTCGGTGGGCGGATCGAGTCGCAGCTCGCCTTCGTAGTCCCTGGCCTCGGCGCCGTCAAGGGACAGAAGCATGGTGCCGCCGACGTTCAAACCGCGCGCGGCCATGGCCAGCCAGGCCAGTTCCTGGGTCGACAGCCAGTGGTGTTCGGGCAGTGTTGCCGCCAGACGTTGCAGGGCCTCGGCGGGGTCAACCACGCCTGCACCGTGTTCCTGCATCAGGCTGGCGGCCGCGGCCAGGTCGCGCAGGCGGCTACCGTAGTCGGTGTACAGGTGTTTCGGGCGTTGCGCCTGCAAGGCCAGTTCGAAACCTCGCCCGGCTCGGTCGCGGTCGCCCAGCAGGGCGAAGGTGGCGCCTAGCTGTGCGGCGGCCAGGGCGCTGGGTAGCTGCTCGCCGTGGGTATCCAGCAGGTAGCGGGCATCCTCGGGGCGTGCCTCGCCGGCCAGGGCAAGCACGTAGTGGGCATAGCTCTGGGCGGCGAGTCTTTCGGCATCACCGTCCGGGGATTCGGCGGTCTGCTGTGCCAACCAGGCAATGGCCGGTTCATAGGCAAATCGCGGCACACGGATGCCCAGTTGCCGGGCGCGGACCAGGAATTCCGTGGCATAGGCGCTGAGCCAGGGCTCCGCCCGGTCGTGGTCCGACCACAGGCCGAAACTGCCGTCCTCGCGCTGTTTCTCCAGCAGCTTGTTGACCGCCTGCTCCAGGCGCGTACGCCATTGGTGGGTCTCGGGCAGGTTCCAACGTTTCGCCAACTCCGGCTGGTAGAGCAGGGGAAGGGCGCGGCTGACGGTCTGCTCCAGGCAGCCGTAGGGGTAGAGGTCCAGCTGCTTGAGCACGCCGGGCACGTCCAGATTGATCTGCGACTGCACGCTGGCCTGCAACGACAGGCTGTCCGCATCCATGTCCGCGGTCAGGGTGGCCGGCGGTTGGAAGGACTCGCCCGCCGCCAGTTGCAGGAAGCGGCGGCGCGTCTCCGGCAGCCGCCCGCCGCGCACGCCGATGGGGACCATCTGCTGGCCTTCGTACCCCTCGGGGCCGCTCATGTTCAGATTGATCTTGCCCAGGCCCAGGGCGTTGGCCTCAACCGGAATGGCAATCACCCGACGTTGGCCGCGTTGAAACGCCTCCAGCTCGGCTTGAACGGAAGCCGTCAGGACGTGGTCGCCCACCGCCTCGATCCGATAGTCTCCCTCGGGGCCACTGAGATTGTGCATCGTCAGGGTGATCTGGCTTCGATCGCCCAGGGCCAGGAAGCGCGGTTTGGAGACCTGGGTCGTCACCGGCTCGGCGATGCGGACCTCGCCCTGGGCGGCACCGCCGCGTTCGCGTGTGGCGGCCACGGCCATCAGGCGCAGGCGCCCGGTGAAATCGGGTACGGTCAGCTCGATGGTGGCGCTACCGCCGTCGTCCACGATCACCGGGCCGCTGTAAAGCGCGGTGATGGCGATGTTCTGCTCCGGCATACCACGTCGGCCACTGGCGCCGGCACCGAAGCGCTGATTGTCCTCGGCCGGGCGAATCAGGCTGCCATAGGCATCGCGCAGGCCCACGCCCAGTTGGCGTTTGCCGAAGAACCAGGCCTGAGGATCGGGGCTCTGGTAGCGGGTGAGTTGCAACACGCCCTCGTCCACGGCGGCGATGGTGAGGAACACCTTCTCGCCGCTGACCGTACCCTTGACCTTGGCGGTGATGGCCAGGGGCTGGCGGGGCAGGGATTCTTCCGGTGCTTCCAGGGCCAGATCCAGACGATGGGTCTGATCGTCCATGGCCAGCCAGGTGACGCCGACGGCGCGTTTGGCGCCGGCCGGGTCGTCCTGACCGGGGCGGAACAGGCTGACCAGGGCGTAGGCACCGGGACCCCAGTCGTTGCCGACATCGACGGATACTTCTGTGCTGTCGCCTTCGGCCAGGAAGGGAATGATCTGGTGTATCCGGTCGCTGGCGATGGCCAGGGTGCCGGTGCCGGCAAACGGTGTTTGCAGCCGGATTCGCGCCTGATCGCCTGGGAGGTAGCGATCCTTGTCCGCTTTCAGTCTCATACCGTCCGGTCGGGTGGAGCCGCCCTGGCCACCCGAGCCGGCGCTGAAGCGCAGGCTGCTGCCCAGTTCGGGTTTGCCGGCGGAGACATCCAGGCGATAGTCGCCGCTGTCCACCGGCAGGCGCAGTGCGAAACCGCCTTGCGCATCGGTGTGAATCCGGCCCAGGGCTATCGGGCGCTCGCGAACGCTCACGTGATAAGCCCAGGCACCGTTTTCGTTCTGGTACCACTGGTACTCATGTTTTTCCTCCAGCAGTTTCCAATCGATGGACTGCTGGGCCAGTGCCTGGCCTTGCGGATTCAGAGCCAGCAGTTGGAAGGGGGCCTCGCTTTGTGCAGCCAGCGCCTGGGTGTCGAAGTCCGGCCGGATGCCCAGGGAAACCATTCGGTTACGGATCGAAAGCACGGCGCTGGCGGGTACGCTGCGGCCGTCCACGTCCAGCACCTCGGCGCGGATACGGGCACGCTGGTAGAGTCCGGTATTGAGCCAGTCCGGTTCCACCACCAGCGGCAGGGTGACCTTGCCGTCCTCGCCGGTGCGGCTCTCCTGCAGCACGTGACGGGATCGGGTTTCGACGTCCTGCACCCGGCCGAAGCGGAAAGCCTTGTGCTCGGGAAAGGGCTCCGGGTCCGGCTCGATCTCCATGTCCATCTGCACGGCCAGATCGGCGCCGGGCGCGCCGAACAGGTAACGGGCGTTGAGCGTGAGGTCCGTGGGCAGGCCCGCAGTGAGGGCAGTTGCTGGTGTGCTGAGGTCCGCCTCCATTCGCGGCGGCAACAGGGCTTCCACCAGAAAGCGGGTCTCGCCGATGGGGTCGGCATCCGCCTCGGCGCGCAGAGCAAGGCGCCAGCGTCCGGTACGGGCAGAGTCCGGCAGCCTCAGGTCCACGCTGTAGGCGCCGGAAGTGACGGGCTGCAAGACCTGCTCGTCCATGGTGTCGCCATCGCTGTCTTCCAGCACCAGGCTCAGGGGCAGGGCGGCGGGGCCGGCTCCGCCCTTGGCATCGCGCAACAGGGCGGCGGCATGCACCGTCTCGCCGGGGCGATAGGCGCCGCGATCGGTGTACACGTAGAGGTCCAGGGGGCCCGGCTGTTTGCGCCCGCCAGTGTTCCGGTCGCTGAGGTCGAAGGCCGGGGCGGTGATGTCCAGCAGGGCGAAGCCGTGGGCGGGATGTCTGGACACGAGGGTTACCGCCTCGCGTCCGCCGCTGCCGCGCAACAGGCCGGCGGGGAAACGCACGGTACCGTCGGCATCGCTGCGCTGGGTGTCCAACACCTGATTGTTGCGCGCGTACAGCGAGACCTCCATGCCGGCCAGCAGCTCGGCGCTGGACAGGCTGCGTGCCACCACCGTGAGCCCGTCCTGGCCCCGGTAGCTGCTCAGGCCGATGTCCGTTACCACAAGCCACTGGGTGGCGGTGGCGCGGTTCCATTCATACTCCGCCGCGGCATCGGTGGCGAAAAGCACATACAGCCCCGGCTCGGCAACCTGGCTCGGTGCCAGGGCGATTTCGTGCAGCACGGTCTGATTGGGTGGGTCGTCGAAGGTTCGCTTTTCGCTCCAGACCTCTTCGCCCACCTCGTTGCTCAGGGTCTCGAGCTGGTAATAGCTGAGATCGCTGCGGAAATTGTTGCGGACGAAGCCGTCGGAGAGATTGCCGGGGTGTACCCGGATCAGTTTAAGATCCAGGGATTTTGCGTTCACCGAGCGCAACGGGACCTTGGGCACCTCGTGCTGCGCCAGCACGTAGGCGGAGGTGGAGAAGTGCAGTTCCACCGGCCGGTTGTCGACCTGGGCCTGAAGCCGGGCGTCTTCCCGCAAGACCTTGCTTGCGCCCTTCAAGCCTTTGCGCACGGTTACCTGGTAAGTGGTGCCAGGCGTGGCGCCCTGGGCGCAGACCCCGTGGTAACGCCCGGCGAAATTGGCCTCGAAGGTTGGTGAAAAGCGGATGTAATCGCCGTAGTTGAGCGTGTCCGTGGCGGGCATCGCGTCGTTGAAGCGCAGGCAGATGGATACCCCGTCCGCCGTGGCCACCTCCACATCCTCCACCAGCAGGGCGGTCTCGCTGTCCAGCACCTCGCTCAAGGCCGCCACGCGGCGCTCCAGCAGCCCCGCCTCGGCCTGCAAATCCAGGCTGCGGGCCCAGGCCAGGGCGGCCTGGTAGGCGGTGAGCGCGTGCCGGGTCCAGCTCTGGCGCCAGTCGCGCCGATTTTCCAGCGCCGTTGCCATCAGCGTCAGCGGCACCAACAGGGCGGGATCGTCCGGGGCGTAGTCCTTGCGAGCGTTGTAGGCCGCCTGGCTGGCCAGATCCCAGCGGTTAGCGCATGCCGCCGCCTTCGCGAGACGCTGCCACAGGGGCGATGCCTGCGGTTCGCCCATCAGCATCGCCCGTTCCAATAGTTCCACGGCGGTGCTGCAACCCTGGGTCTCTTGCATGATCTCCGCCGCCTTCAGCAGGGCCTGGCGGGAATCCTCCGGTGCTGGCGGCAGAGGGGCACGCAGGGAAAGGTTGGCCGCCAGGCTGTTGGCCTCGCGGGCCAGAGGGCCGAAGGAGGGAGTACTGTCTGCATGAGCCCCGCTGCTGAAGGCAAGGGCCAGGGCGAGGAACAGGAAGCGAAGGAACATGGCGGCTCTGCGGTGCTTCGGGGTCGGTGGCTGTCAGTCTAGGACACGGGGCGATGCCTGTGTAGGTACGGCTCCGGGTGTGGCAGTTCGGTTGCAATAACCAGCGCAGCTTCCCACCAGAAAGTCGGTGGGCGCTGAGTTTTGCCGATCTGCGGTTGATGACTGGATCGAAACCGAGCCGGGTTCCTTCATGGGCCGCCTGTTGACAGCTGCGCGCAGCTACTGAGAAATCTCTCAATCGCGCGCGGCGATCTCAGATGATGAACGTCTTTTGATGCCACAGATTCGCAGACAAGCCGTCGGTAAGCGGGAGTCAGTTTGGTGTGGCACAGCCAAAGAACCCGGTAACTGTTCCATGTGCTTTTCACTATCGGGCTGTTCTCGGGCCAACCCTCAGGAGTTGCAAAAAAACCGCTTACGAATCGCTTTGTCACCCACCAACCGTGTGTCGACAACGGCAAATCGACATAAACCAGCGTATCGGCGACGGAGAAGCGCTCCCAGGCCGACGGGACGCAACCGAACCCGTCGATGATCCATTCCTCTTGCTTCAGAATGTGGGAATGGGCGGTGAGATACTCGGCGTGCGGGACTTCCCGCCCTCCCGTCCGGTACTTGATTTTGTCCAAAGAGTAGAGCGGCAGGCCAGTGGCGTCGGCCAATCGCCTGGCCAATGTGGACTTGCCTCCACCGGTATTGCCAAATATCGCTACCTTTTTCATCCTGCCTCCCGGGCTGTTGTCCAGAGCCCAAGAAGCCGATAAGAAAAACCCGCCTCTTGGGCGGGTTAGATAAATGATTGACGCGAAAAACCCACCCTTCCTACGTGATGGCGGGAATAATTCGAAAAGTATGGCCTGAAATCTCAGTGTTCATGTCCCGATCATTATCGACAGGTATCTGGATGTCAACTCCGACATGTCCCCACGGGGCCGTCATCCGGCATTCAACAACTTCCGCAACGCGGGTAAGTGGCGGCGGCTGACTTCCAAACCCTCCTCCACGCCCAGCAGACAGACTTCGTGCTGTCCGTTGGCCACGGCCCGCACGGAGGCGATGCGCTTGCGGGCGACGAGAGCGTTGCGGTGGACACGCACGAAACGCTCGCCGAATTCGTCTTCCAGCGATTTCAGGCTCTCTTCGATCAGGTCCACGCCTTTGCTGTGGTAGACCGCAACGTACTTCTGGTCGGCGCGGAAGTAATTGATCTCGCCGACCGGTATCACCATCAGGTCCTTGCCCCGGCGGGCGGTGAGTGTGGCGCGCACCGGCTTGGCATAGTCCGGGCTTAGTTCGGCGAGCTGTGCCCGGTTCACTCGCGCGGCCTTTCGCAGGGCGGCCTCCAGGGCTTGGCGACGCACCGGTTTGAGCAGGTAGTGGGCTGCCTGTACCTCGAAGGCTTCCAAGGCGTGCTGATTGAATGCGGTGGTGAAAATGACGGCGGGGGGATGTTTGTGTTCGGCCAGCTCACGGGCGGTGGCTATGCCGTCTTTGCCGGGCATGGCAATGTCCAGGAGGACGACATGAGGTTGGATCAGTTCGGCCTTCTCGATGGCTTCCTGCCCAGAGGACGCCTCGCCAACCACGCGCAGATCGCCACCGATTTCGGCGATCAGGGAGGCCAGTCGCGCCCGGGCCAGGGATTCGTCGTCAACGATCAGAATTTTCATCGCTGGTGTAGGGGAAGTCCAGATCCACCCGATAGCGGCCCTGGCCTTCGCTGACACGCATGCGCGCATCGCCGCCGAAACGGGCCAGGAGTCGCTGGCGGGTGTTCTCCAGGGCGATTCCCTGTCCCTCGCTGGTGCGAGGGTCCTTGGGTATGGGATTTTCCAGACTCAGATGTATACGCCCGCCGATGCGATTGCCTGCAATGCGCAGGGTGCCTCCCTCCGGGTTGTAGGAAATGCCGTGATATACCGCGTTTTCGGCCAGGGGTTGCAGCGTCAGGCGCGGGATGAGGGTTTCGCCCGGCAGAGTGTCCACGTCCCAGTCGACTTGCAGGCGTTCGCCGAGGCGGGTGGCTTCGATATCCAGGTAACGTCGGATCAAGGCCAATTCCTCCTGCAATTGCACATCGATGGACGCATCGCTGAGGCTGGCGCGAAACAGCTCGGCCAGATCTTCGACCACGGTTTCGGCGCGGGCAGGATCGATGCGTGTCAGGCTGGCGATGGTATTCATGCTGTTGAATAGGAAATGAGGCCGGATGCGCGCCTGCAAGGCTTGCATTCGGGCCTCTGCCTGGGCCTGCATTTGCGCGCGCCACTGGTGCTGAACGTAGGCGTAGCGCAGTACCAACAAGGTGACGATCAACCCTATGCAGACGTTGCGGGCCAGAAAGGTGTCCGGATCGGTGTCTACCAGGCCAGGTACGTAACGAAGCACGATCGCGCTGAAACCGGCCGTTACCGCCAACGGCAACAGCAGGGCTACCCCGGTGGCCAGCGTGTTGGAAAGGCTCAGCAGGATGCGGCGGGCGAGACAGAGCACCGCTGTGGAGCCGATGGCGATCCACTGGATGAAAAACGAGATCAGGCCGAGCTGTTCCCATGGGTCCTCCGCGGGACGCGCCAAAACCAGAACGAATGCGACCAGTTCGGCACTCAGTATGAGCGCCAGGGCTTGGGGCAGGCGACAGAAATCCGGAACAAACCAACCATCAGGGGTACTCACTGGCCATTTCCTGCTACGTTTGATTTTCTGACCGGTTGGAATCCGGTTCACCCGATAGCAAGGTTAGCAGTTTGCCCGGGCCGCGTTTCTGCCGGGGCAGGCCGAAAATGTCCGGTCCTGAGGTTATACTTGCCGCCCAGTTCACAGCGTTCCGGATGATCGACACATGAGCCAGCATTCCACCACCGACAAGCCCTGGACCGGGCGTTTCACCGAATCCACCGATGCCTTCGTGGAGGCGTTCACCGCCTCGGTGAGTTTCGACCAACGCATGGCCGGACAGGACATTGCCGGTTCCCGCGCCCACGCGCGCATGTTGGCGCGCCAAGGGGTGCTCACGCAGGATGAGTGCGACCGTATTTTGGATGGCTTGGATGCGGTGGAACGCCAGATCGAGGCCGGCGAGTTCGTCTGGTCGGTCTCGCTCGAAGATGTGCACATGAACATCGAGTCACGTTTGACCGCCCAAATCGGCGAGGCCGGCAAGAAACTGCACACCGGCCGTTCGCGAAACGATCAGGTGGCTACTGACATCCGTCTCTACCTGCGCGATGAGATCGATATCGTCGACGCCGAGATGCGCCGCCTGCAAACAGCCCTGTTGGATCTGGCCGAGCGAGAGGCGGATACCATCCTGCCGGGGTTTACCCATCTGCAGGTGGCGCAGCCCATTACCTTTGGCCACCATATGATGGCCTGGTTCGAGATGCTGGTGCGCGATCGCGGCCGGCTGGCCGATTGCCGCAGGCGCATGAATCAGATGCCCCTGGGCGCGGCGGCCCTGGCCGGCACCAGCTATCCACTGGACCGGGCCTATACAGCGGAGCTGCTGGGCTTCGATGCCCCGACCGCCAATTCCCTGGACTCGGTCAGCGACCGGGATTTCGCCATCGAATTCACCGCTGCCGCGGCCTTGATCTTCACCCATCTGTCGCGTTTTTCCGAAGAGCTGATTCTGTGGACCTCCGCGCAGTTCGGTTTCGTTGACCTGCCAGACCGATTCTGCACGGGTTCCTCCATCATGCCGCAGAAGA
>JAGRGI010000120.1 GCA_020445565.1 Chromatiales bacterium | reverse complement strand
GGGGGAGGTGGCGGGGGCGCTGCGGCCGCTGCTGCCCCCAACCGGCGGGATATTGCGCCGCATCGTCGCTGGGATGCCTATCTGGCCGTTCAACAAGCCGCAAGAGTGGCAATCGGCAGGCTCGCCCCGAGCCTGTTCAGGCTCAAAGATCAGCCCAAAACGAAGGCGCTTCCTCCCGACAAGCCTTGGTATTTCGACGCTCCCGTGGGACAGCCGGGCCCGGAAGGGGCGACCTTGGTCGAGGCATCCGGGTTCGTGCAGGGCGAATTTGCCAGCATGCGTGGTGACGTCAAGAAATTTTTCCAGGATGCCCGCATGGATCTGGAGGATGGAGGCGAAGACAGATGATGAACCGCACAGTCATTGCCGCCAAATTCACCGTCTCCCGTTCGGTCTCGCGCGTCGGGAGCAGGATCGTGCTGCTCCTGCTGCTGCCCATGCCGGCATTTGCCGCACCACCGCAATGGTTTGATGGCATTGCGCATCAGGATTTCAATCGACAGGTTCCAACGCCGGGGATCACCCTCTCTGCCGATCAGGCGAGCATCCCGGGCGATGCCCTTCGCACCATCGAATTCGTGCTTGCGACGCGCTGGGATGGTGCCGCCGTGCTGGCGATTCACGGAATTCACAGTAACTTTGTCGTCGGACTTGGCGAACATCCCAAGGACGGAATCCTGGAATTCATGAGCGGTGTCGACATCCGACCGATCAAGCTCGGTTTGGATCGTACTTCGGGAGCGCCGCACCACATCGCCTTGGTGCGTGAGGCGGATGGCCGTTGGACCGTCTATGCTGACGGCCAGGCCAAGGGCAGTCTTCCAAAGGAAATGTTGGAGCCGGCAGCCGATGAACCGCTGTCGGTGGAGATCGGCGGCGTGGCCTTCTCCGGCGTGATCGCCGCTTTTCGGCTGTGGTCGCAAGCACTGACACCCGCTCAAGTGGGTAGTGTCGGTGCTTGGACGTTAAAGCCCCGATCCGAACCGGAGGGTCTTCCCCCGCAACGTGATCTGGTTCTGGCGTTGCAATCCGGGGAATTGATCCTCGGAAAGAGCGTGGAGTTCAAGATTCCCTTCAAGGCGACCCAGATACGCGTGCAGGGCGAGGCCAACGCGGTGTTCAACTGGAAAAGGATCTTCTCGAAATCCCTTCCGGATCACCCGCAGGGGTCCACCTGCATCAAGACCTGGGGTACGGTGGGATTTCCGCAGTCGGGTCCTTGCTGACTGGCGAGGATCGAGAGTCACATACCTTGATGGATTCTTTAACGAGCTGGCGTAAGCAGGTATAACTTCCCCATCGATCAATGGGAGATGTTCATGTCCGTAACCCCCGAAGAGGCTGCCCAGGTTTGGGCCGAGGCCGACCTGTTGCACAGTCCGGAGGCCGTGCAGGCCGCATTGGATCGTATGGCCGTAGAGATCGGCGAACGTCTGCGTGATCGCAATCCGTTGGTGCTCTGCGTACTGACGGGGGCCATCGTCGCCACCGGGCAATTGCTCACCCGCCTGGATTTTCCCTTGGAACTGGACTATCTCCACGCCACTCGCTACCGAGGTGAAACCAGCGGCAGCGATCTGCATTGGCTGGCCCGCTGCCGTAGCGGGCTTTTCGGGCGCTCGGTGCTGATTGTCGACGATATCCTGGACGAAGGCGTCACGTTGAAGGCGATTCGCGATTATTGCCTGGAGCAGGGCGCCCATGAGGTCTTGTGTGCCGTGCTGGTGGAAAAACACCACCAGCGCAAGAATGGTATGGCGGCGGATTTCGTCGGATTGACGGTTGAGGACCGCTATGTTTTCGGTGGCGGCATGGACTACAAGGGCTTTTTGCGCAATGCCGCCGGGATCTACGCCGTCAAGGGGATGTAGGCGTTATCATAGCGCTATGCGTCGTCGGGCTGTCCTATTGCTGTCGATTTTCCTTGCCGAAGCGGCTCTGGCGGAGGATTCCTGGGTGTTGCGCGGCACCGTCGTGGGGGATGGAGACCGACGCTTTGCCATACTTCAGGCGCCTCGCGGTGGAGAACAGCAGAACTATCGGGAGGGGTCGGTCCTGCCCGATGGTTTGGAGCTCGTCGAGGTGCTGCCCTACGGTGTCAGGGTCGACGACGGTCAAGGTGAAAGCCTTTTGCGTTTTGGCGCCCGACTCAAACCGGCGCGCAAGCTGGTTTTGCCGCCGCCACCCCGTAACGTTTCGGTACAACGCCAGGAGATCCTCTCCGCCGCCAAGGATCTGCCCGGCCTGCTGAGCGATGTGGAGATCCGTCCCAAACGCAGCGGTGGCGCGGTTCGTGGCTACAGTGTCGCCCGCGCCCGTCCCGGTGGGCTCGCCTACCGGCTGGGTTTTCGCAAAGGCGATGTCATCACCCATCTCAACGGTCAGGCGCTGAGCGGTAAAACCGACGCCTGGCAGTTGTTCGAGAAACTCAAGGGCGAGCAATCCATCTCCGTCAGCCTGGAGCGAGACGGCAGCCCGTTGAGCGTGGATTTTCAGTTGCATTGAGCTCGGTACTCCATAAGGGATTGTTAATTTATCCTTTTTTCTCCCCAGGAACTTCCGAAGGACCGTCTTTCATGTTTCATGATCAGAATTTCAAAAACCTTATTCTTGACTATCCACGGGAGGCGCTGACTTTCTTCGCCGAAGCGGAAGCGGCTTTGCTGGCGGTGGAAGCGCGCATCGTCCCGATCCGTCAGGAACAGTTGCAGGAACGTCTCGGTGCCCACTTTCACGAACTCGATGTGCCACTGCTGGTGGAATCGCCGGACGGAAGGCGCGGTGCTGTCGTCTTTGCCGTGGAGCAGGAGACCGAACCGAGAAATTTCTCTCTCCACCGTTTGGCTCATTATGTTCTTCACCTGTCTGAGATGTTTGAAACCGATCGGGTGGTACCGGTGGTTGTGTTTCTGAAAGCGGGGAGCTATACCCAGTCCCTGTGCCTGGGCGGAAACCGCCGGTCGTATCTGCACTTCGATTTTCTGGACTTTCCTTTGGCCGAGACGCCCTATGAGCGCTACCGCGATAGCAACAACATCGTCGCCCGGCTAAACCTGCCAAACCTGCGCTATGGTGCCGAGGCCAAATTGGATGTCTATGCACAGGCCCTGCGTGGATTGAGAGATCTGGAGAACGATCCACATAAGCAAATGAAATACTTGGATTTCATCGACATCTACGCGGACTTGACCGATAATGAACGCGAGCGCTTCGCCGCCACATACCCCGACGAGGTGAACACCATGAGCCGATTCGCCGAACGATTCATTCAAAAAGGCCGTGAAGAAGGCCGTGAAGAAGGCTGGGAAAAGGGCATCGAAGCGGGTTGCCAACAGGGCGAGTCACGCCTGCTGCTTCGACAGTTGCAATTGAAATTCGGGGATCTGCCAGATGCCGTCCGCCGACGGGTAGAAACGGCCGACGAAGACAGTCTGCTTCGCTGGTCAGAGCGCGTCCTTACGGTCGAAGCCTTGGATACCCTATTCGATTGATCGGCCCCTCCATGGTGGATGTGGAACAGTAAGAGTGGGTGATCTGGGGCCAGGGAGCGGGTATTTTGCGCGATGGCGAATTGATGAGGTGCGGTTGCCATGACAGCGATTCGCTGGTTGTCTTCTGGACATCGACATGACGGGAAAAGGTAACGATATGACCAGGACAGTATGTCCCGTCTCGCCGAAGCCCTGCCACGGTTAGGAAGCTTCATTTCGGCTAGGCTTTGGGAGTGCCTATCGTTTTGAGGTGTTCGCCATGCCCTTCGTCGTCCTGCTCATTGCATTGGTCTCGCCTGCGATATCCGCCGCGGCGGAAAAAGCACCCATGCTGGGTGTGGGACATTTTCAGATACCGGATTGGTTCAAGGCGTCGTTTCTGGATCTGTCCGAGGATGTGAGTGAGGCAGCCGGGCAGGGCAGGCGTCTGATGCTGGTGTTTCACCAGGATGGCTGCCCCTATTGCGCCAAGCTGGTGAATCAGAATTTCGCCCAGAAGGGCATCGTCGATTTCACCCGCGAGCATTTCGATGTGGTGGAGTTGAATCTCTGGGGCGCGCGGGCGGTGGCGGATTTTGAAGGCAGCCCGCTCAGCGAGGCGGAGTTGGGCAAGAAACTGAAGGTGTGGTTTACGCCGACAGTGCTGTTTCTGGACGAGGCGGGCAGGGTGGTGTTCCGCATGAATGGCTATTACAGCCCGGCCAAGTTCCTCACCGCCCTGCGCTACGTGGCGGAGAAGCGCGAAACCGTGGAGCCCTTTGCGGAGTTTGCCCGCCGGGAGATGTCGCCGGCCGACAAGGGCGAGATCGTACCCATTGCGCCATTTGCTGCGGGGGATATCGATTTACGCGGAGACGGTCCCAAGGTTGTCCTGTTCGAACAGACCGATTGCCCGGAATGCGAGGCGTTGCACAGGGGGGCGCTGGCGGAGGCCGAGACACGGGTTTTGCTCAAGGATCTGGATGCCTTCCAGCTGGATCGCTGGTCGGGCACGCCGGTTACCACCCCGGATGGGCGCCAAACCACGGCCAGGGCCTTTGCCGATGAACTCAAGCTGAGTTACCTGCCCGCGCTTGTGATTTTCGACGAGGGTAGCGAGGTCATCCGTGCGGAGGCCCTGTTCAAGACCTTCCACATCCAGTCCATGATCACCTATGCCACCAGCGATGCGTACAAGACCGAAACCGAGTTTCAGCGCTACATCCACGCGCGTAGCGATGAGATGCGCGATCGGGGGATTACGGTCAATCTTTGGGATTAGGGGGCGATGGCGTAACAGCGCATTCTCCAACTGGCTGCCCCCTTATCCCCGGATGTGGTAGGGTGCGGCGGGTTTCCATTCTCAACCTTCTTCCCGGCCATTGATGCCTCGCTACCTCCTTGCATTGTCGCTCTGCGTGCTGACCGTTCCCGCCCTGGCGGGTTTGTGGAACGATCCCTATCCGACCGCCGATGCCGGGGCCAATATCTTTTATTCCTCGTTCTCCGAGCGTCCAAAGCATCTGGATCCGGTGCGCTCCTATAGCGCCGACGAGTACAAGTTCATCGCCCAGATCTACGAACCGCCCCTGCAGTACCATTACCTGAAGCGGCCCTACGAATTGACGTCTCTGGCGGCTACCAGGGTGCCGGAGCCGATTCTTCTCGATGCCCAGGGGCGGCGGCTGCCGGCGACCGCGCCGCCGGAGGCGGTGGCGGAAAGCGTCTATGAGATCGAGATCCGAAAGGGTATCCATTACCAACCCCATCCCGCCTTCGCCCGCGGCGCGGATGGCGAGTTCCTCTACCATCAGCTAAAGTCTGAGGACCTGGAGGGCCGCTACACTCTGGCGGATTTTCCTGAACACGGCACCCGTGAGGTGCTGGCCGAAGACTATGTCTACGAAATCAAACGTCTGGCCCATCCCGAGAGCCATTCACCCATTGCCGCGCTGATGTTCGACTACATCGTCGGGCTGCGCGAACTGGCCGACACGCTGAAGTCCGCGAAGACATCTGGCGATAACGTCGATCTTCGCAGTCTGCCACTTGCGGGTGTGGCATTGGTGGACGCATACACCTACCGCATACGCATCAAGGGCAAGTATCCGCAGTTTCGTTATTGGCTGGCGATGTCTTTTTTTGCGCCCATACCCTGGGAGGCAACCGCCTTTTACGGCCAGGAAGGTATGGCGCGGCGCAATTTCAATCTGGACTGGTATCCGGTGGGCACCGGCCCTTTCTATCTCGCCGAGAACAACCCGAACCGGCGTATGGTGCTGGCGCGCAATCCCTACTTTCGCGGCGAACCCTATCCCGGCGAGGGGGCGGCGGGGGACGCGGCTGCCGGTCTGCTGGCAGATGCGGGCCGGCCTATGCCCTTCATCGACAGGGCCGTGTATACCTTGGAGAAGGAGAACATTCCCTATTGGAACAAGTTCCTGCAAGGCTACTACGATGCCTCTGGCGTGGTCTCCGACAGCTTCGATCAGGCCATCCAGTTCGATAGTGCCGGCGAGGCGGGACTGACAGAGAGTTTGGCGCAAAAGGGTATCGCACTGTCTACGGCGGTGGAGACCAGCATCTATTACATGGGATTCAATATGCGAGATCCCCTGGTCGGTGCCGATACCGAGCAGGGTAGAGCCTTGCGTCAGGCCATCGCCATTGCCGTGGATTGGGAGGAGTATATCTCGATCTTCGCCAACGGTCGTGGCGTCTCGGCGCAGAGTCCACTGCCGCCGGGTATTTTCGGGTACCGGGACGCAAAGCAGGGCATCAACTCCGTGGTCTACGATTGGGTAGACGGACGCCCGCGCCGTAAGCCTATCGAAGCGGCCCGCCGTTTGTTGGCCAGGGCCGGCTACCCGGATGGCCGCGATGCGAGTACCGGCAAGCCCCTGGTATTGTATTTCGATACCCCGGCGTCGGGGCCGGACCACAAGGCGCGTCTGGACTGGCTGCGTAAGCAGTTCGATAAACTCGGCGTTCAGTTGGTAATTCGCAGCACCGATTACAACCGCTTTCGCGAGAAGATGCGCAAGGGTACCGCCCAGATCTATCAATGGGGTTGGAATGCGGACTACCCCGACCCGGAGAATTTCCTGTTCCTGCTTTACGGCCCCAACGCCAAGGCCGTATCCGATGGCGAGAACGCCTCCAATTACGACAACGCCGAGTTCAACGCCTTGTTCGAGCAGATGAAGAACCGGGACAACGGGCCGCAACGCCAAGCGATGATCGATCGCATGGTAGACATCCTGCGGCGCGACATGCCCTGGTGCGGTGGTTTTTATCCGGTGGCCTATTCGCTGCGGCATGACTGGGTGCACAACAGCCAAGCCAATCTCATGGCCAACAACACCTTGAAGTATCTGCGCATCGATCCGGACCGGCGGGCCGGGCAGCGCGTCGCCTGGAACCAGCCGGTGCTCTGGCCATTGGGCTGGTTCTTCGGAGTACTGGCCGTGTTTCTGGTGCCTGCGGTGATCGGTTACCGTCGGCGGGAACGGGCCACCGCATGATTGCCTATATTGTTCGACGGGTGTTGTATGCCATTCCGATCCTGATCGGCGTAAATCTGCTCACGTTCGTTTTGTTCTTTGTGGTGAATTCCCCGGACGATGTGGCGCACATGCAGCTTGGGGAAAAGCGGGTCAATCCGCAGGCCATCCAGGATTGGAAAGCAGAACGAGGATACGATCTGCCACTGCTCTACAACGGCCGGGCCGAAGGCTTTCGGACCTTGAGCGATACCCTGTTCTTTCAGAAATCCCTGCGGCTGTTTCTGTTTGATTTCGGCAGCTCGGATGCCGGACGCGACATCGGCCACGACATCCGTCAGCGCATGGTGCCGAGCCTGGCCATTGCGGCACCGGTGCTACTGTTGGGCCTGTGGACCAACATCAGTTTTGCTCTGCTGATCGCCTTTTTCCGTGCCACCTATATCGATTTTTGGGGTGTGGTGGCCTGCGTGGTGCTGATGTCGATCTCCAGCCTGTTTTACATCATCGGCGGGCAGTTCCTCATCGGCAAGCTATGGCATCTGGTGCCGATCTCCGGCTATGGGGAGGGGCTGGATGCGGCGCGCTTTCTGGTGTTGCCGGTGATCGTCGGCGTACTGGCCGGAATCGGATCGGGTACGCGCTGGTACCGTACCCTGTTTCTGGAGGAATTGAACAAGGACTTCGTGCGCACCGCCCGCGCCAAGGGTCTGTCCGAAGTGGCGGTGATGTTCCGCCATGTGCTGCGTAATGCCTTGATCCCCATTCTCACCGGTGTGGTGGTGCTGTTGCCGCTGTTGTTCATGGGCAGCCTGATCATCGAGTCCTTTTTCGGTATTCCGGGTCTGGGCAGCTACACCATCGATGCCATCAACAATCAGGATTTCGCCATCGTGCGGGCCATGGTGTTCCTGGGGTCGGTCTTGTACATCATCGGCCTGTTGCTCACCGATATCTCCTACACCGTGGTGGATCCGCGGGTGCGGTTGAGCTGAACCATGGGAATGCCCGTCATTTTCTGGACCGACGCGCTGCTGTTCGCGCTCTTCGCCGCCGTTTTGGTTTTTGCCGCCTATGCCCGGCGCCATCCGCATCTGCGCGCACCCTGGGGGCGGGTGGCGCGTGGTCGCACCGCCATGGGGTCCGCCGTGGTGCTGGCCGTGTTCGTGGCCATCGGATTGCTCGATTCCGTTCATTTCCATCCACGCGATCCCAAACCCGGCCCCAACGGTGAAACTGTCTATGAAGCCGGTGTCCTGAGCCTGCTGGACTGGTGGGCCGAGCCTCTGCGCACCCAGGTGGAGAAGACCTACTCGGCGCCTTTCGCCATCCGCTCCTATGCCAAGGAGAGTACCGAGACCGCGGGGGGCAGCGTTCGCCTCTATCCGCGATTGCGTTACGGCGGGGCTCATCTGGCGGGTCCGGAAGAGCGTGGGGCGGACATACGGCAAACTGTTCTTCTGGCCCTCGCTCAGGGACTCATTGTCTGGCTGTGGCTGGCAGGTTCCTGGACCGCCTGGTTGGCCCGGCGCTCCGGGCAAGCATTTCGCGTTTGTCTGGGCCGGGTTTGGCGCAATGAGACGGAAGTGCCTTGGCGAACCATACTGCTTACCCTGGGGGCGGTGATTCTGTTGGGTTTTCTGGCCGCGCGCCTGGGCGTGCGTTATCACATCCTGGGTACCGACAAGGTAGGGCAGGATGTGTTCTATCTGGCCCTGAAGAGCGTGCGTACCGGTCTGGCAATCGGCACGCTCACGACGCTGGTGATGCTGCCCCTGGCCCTGCTGTTGGGGTTGGCCGCCGGTTATTTCCGCGGTTGGGCGGACGATCTCATCCAGTATCTCTACACCACCCTCAACTCCATACCTTCCGTGCTCTTGATCGCCGCCGCCATCCTGATCCTGCAGGTCTATATGGCGACTCATCTGGACAGCGGCGCCAGCCTGGAGGAGCGCGCCGACCTGCGTTTGCTGTTTCTCTGCATCATTCTCGGCGTCACCAGTTGGACCGGTTTGTGCCGCCTGTTGCGTGCCGAGACCCTGAAGCTGCGCGAGTCCGACTACATCCAGGCTGCCCGTGCCTTCGGTGTCAGCCATTTCACTATCTTGATGCGGCATGTTCTGCCCAATGTGATGCACATCGTGCTGATCACCGTGGTGCTGGATTTCAGCGGGCTGGTATTGGCCGAGGCGGTGCTTTCCTATGTCAATATCGGCGTCGATCCCACCATGGCCAGTTGGGGCAATATGATCAACGCGGCACGCCTGGAAATGGCGCGGGAACCCATGGTGTGGTGGTCCCTGGCGGCGGC
>JAGRGI010000119.1 GCA_020445565.1 Chromatiales bacterium | reverse complement strand
TCGGTCAGACCGTTGTTGCCGCCGAAGCCCATCTCGTTGCGGAAAAAGGCCAGCATCAGCGCGTAGGTCAGCGCCTGGGTGATGATCGAGAGATATACGCCGGTAACCCTGGAGCGGAATGCCAGCCAGCCAAAGACGAAGGCCAGCAGTCCCGGAACGAGCACCACCATGAGCACCGCAAACCAGAACTGGTCGAAGCCCTGCCAGAACCAGGGCAGTTCCTTCCAGTTCAGGAACACCATGAAGTCGGGCAGGATGGGATTACCATAGACGCCGCGATCGCCGATCTGGCGCATCAGGTACATACCCATGGCGTAACCGCCCAAGGCGAAGAAGGCACCGTGACCCAGACTGAGGATACCCAGGTAGCCCCACACCAGATCCACCGCCACAGCCAGCAGTGCGTAGGTCAGATACTTGCCCAGCAGGGTTACTGTATAGGTGGGTACATAAGCGGGATGATCCGGCGGCAACATCTGGTTGCAGACCGGTACAGCGATGGCCACGGCGGCCAGGATGACCAGAAAGACGATACCGCCACGATCACCGGCGAAGGTCTTTGCCAGAAACATGGCTTAGCCCTCCACCGCGCGGCCCTTCTGCGGGAACAGACCCCGCGGGCGCTTTTGTATGAACAGGATGATGAACACCAACACCAGGATCTTGGCCAGCACAGCTCCGGCCCAGGGCTCCAGCACCTTGTTGGCCACGCCCAGGCTGAGGCCGGCGACCAGGGTTCCCCAAAGATTCCCTACCCCACCGAATACCACGACCATGAAGGAGTCGATAATGTAGGACTGGCCCAGGTTGGGGCCGACATTGGTGAGCTGGGAAAGCGCCACCCCCGCCACGCCGGCGACGCCGGAACCCAGCCCGAAGGTCATGGCATCCACCCACTGTGAACGTACCCCCATGGCCCGCGCCATGGCGCGGTTCTGAGACACCGCCCGTACCTGTAGTCCAAGCGAGGTCTTTTTCAGCACCAGGTACAGGGCCGCAAACACCAGCAGGGAGAAAAGGAAGATATACAGACGGTTGTAGGTCAACGAGAGCACCGCGTTGATCTCCCAGGTGCCGCTCATCCACTCGGGATTGGACACGGGCACATTCTGCGGCGAGATCACTGTACGGACAAGTTGCTGGAGAATCAGGCTGATACCGAAGGTTGCCAGCAGGGTTTCCAGCGGCCGGCCATAGAGAAAGCGAATCACGCTACGTTCGATGACGATGCCCACCAGACCGGCCACGATGAATGCCGCCGGCAGGGACAGAAACAGCGAAACCCCCGGCAGGCTGGGCATCGCCTGTTGGATCAGATAAGTGGTGTAGGCACCGAGCATGATCAGCTCACCGTGAGCCATGTTGATGACCCCCATTACCCCGAAGGTAATGGCCAGGCCGATAGCCGCCAGCACCAGCACCGAACCCAGGCTGAGACCGAAAAAAACCGTTTCCAATTGACCGTAGGCATCCACCCGAAACTCGATTTGCTTGAGGGATTTCTTGGCCGCCTTGGCCACATCGGCATCCGCATCCTCGGTCAGCGGACGCAGACGGTTGCGGGCCTCCGGATGCAGGCTGTTTCCCACTGCCTCGATGGCTGCCAGCTTCATGGCCTTTTCGTCGCTCTTCAGGTCGCCCAGAGCCACGGCCAGCTCCATCAGTTCCTTGACGCCAGGGTCGCTCTCCTTCGCCAGGGCCTTGCGCAGGGTCGCCACCGCGTCCGGATCCAGATTGTCCAACATACGGTTGACGGCCTGTGTGCGCGCCTTCGGGTCGGGATCGCTCAGATTGATAGTGGCGATTGCCGATTTGATGGCATCCCGCAGGGTGTTGTTGATCTTGATCTTGTCGATCTCGCGCTTCTTCACCACGCCCAGATCTGTGCCCGTCAGGGCGTCGCGAATCTTATATTCACGTCCGTCACGTTCGGCGATCAGTAGGGTCTGGTCGTCTTTCTTGATCCACAGGTCACCGCCGTAGAGCGCTTCGAGCAAACCCAGGGTACGCGGATCCCCACTTTCCGCCAGATCGGCGATGGCCTTTTCCTTGGCGTCGAAATCGCCACCTTTCAGAAGCTCAAGAGCCGAGTCGAACAGGCCGGAATCCACCGCAATGGTCGGCAAGCTGAACAACATCGCCAGAAGAAAGATAACGATTCGTCTTCGCATAGCGCCCATCCGGGGTGGATTGGAGGTTTTCTCACGCGGCCGAAAATTCCGTCGGCCTCAGCAAGGTGGTCCATCCTACAGAAATCCTCGGCCCGATGGACCGAGGATTTCCGCTTGGCTCAGAAGTTCTGGCCGGAGCACTTCGCCGTCTTCACGTTGTAGTTACCGCAGGACAGCGGCGCACGCCAGTCGGCAATGATGTCCTTGGAACCCGGCAGAAAATCGGACCAGGCATCGCCGGGCACCAGGCCGGAGGTCTGCCACACCACCTCGAACTGGCCGTCGTCCTGAATCTCGCCGATCAGAACAGGCTTGGTGATGTGGTGATTGGGCATCATCGCGCTGTAACCGCCGGTCAGGTTCGGCACGGCCACGCCGATCAGGGCATCGCCCACGGCGGCCGGGTCGGTGGTACCGGCCTTCTCCACTGCCTTCACCCACATATTGAAGCCGATGTAGTGGGCCTCCATGGGGTCGTTGGTGACGCGCTTGTCGCTCTTGATGAACGTGTGCCAGGCATCGATGAACTCGTCATTGGCGTCGGCATCCACGCTCATGAAGTAGTTCCAGGCGG